>JAPLGX010000330.1 GCA_026389925.1 Chloroflexota bacterium | reverse complement strand
CGGCCACCGCCGCCGCATCGAACGGATCGGTCAACTCCATGCACGACTCCTTCATGCCGCTGGGCGGGCTTGTCCCGCTCTTTCTCATGCAGCTGGGTGAGATCATCTATGGAGGCGTCGGCTCCGGGCTCTACGGCATGCTGGCGTTCGTCATCGTGGCGGTGTTTGTAGCCGGGCTGATGGTGGGACGGACACCCGAGTATCTGGGGAAAAAGATCGAGGCCTATGAAATGAAGATGGCCTCCCTCATGTTGCTCATCCCGATCATCTTGGTTAACGTCGGCACGGCAGCAGCCGTCGTGACGCGGGGAGGCCAGGCGACGATTCTCAACCCGGGCGCGCACGGGTTCAGCGAAGTGCTTTATGCCTTCTCTTCTGCCGGCAACAATAATGGCAGCGCCTTCGGAGGGCTGGGCGCAAACTCACTCTTCTACAACATCGCCCTCGGCATCGTCATGCTCTTCGCCGGCTATTGGCTGGCCATCCCGGCACTGGCGATGGCAGGGTCCCTCGTACGAAAGAAGAAGGTTCCGGCAGGCGCCGGTACATTGCCCACCCACACGCCGCTGTTCGTCGCCTGGCTCATCGGCGTCATCATCATCGTCGGCGCGCTGAGTTTCATGCCGGCGCTCTCGCTGGGGCCGATTGTCGAGCACCTCCAATTGGGGTACTAGTCCTATGCTCAGCCAACACATGAAGCAGACAATCAACGGTGGCCGGCTCTACCGGCGCGCCATCCTCGACTCATTCCGCAAGCTCGATCCGCGGCTGGAGGTGCGTAACCCGGTTATGTTCGTGGTGGAGGTCGGCAGCCTTCTAACCACGGCGCTATGGGTGCAGGCAGGGCTTGGGCGGGGAGAAGCCCCCGCCGGATTCATCGGTGCTGTGGCGATCTGGCTATGGTTCACTGTGCTATTCGCCAATTTCGCCGAGGCGGTCGCCGAGGGGCGTGGCAAGGCGCAGGCCGAGGCATTGCGGCGCACCCGTAAGGAGACTCAAGCCAAGAAGCTCCGCCATCCAAAACGCGACTCGGCGGCCGAGCTGGTTTCCTCCGTCGAGTTGCGGAAGGGCGACCTCTTCTTAGCGGAGATGAACGACATCCTCCCCTCCGACGGAGAGATCGTCGAAGGGATTGCCTCCGTAGACGAGAGCGCCGTTACCGGCGAGAGTGCGCCCGTGATTCGCGAGGCCGGCGGAGACCGGAGCGCAGTGACCGGAGGAACGCGCGTGCTCTCCGATTGGCTCATCGTTCGCGTCACGGCCGATCCTGGCGAGGGATTCCTTGACCGCATGATCGGGTTGGTCGAGGGGGCAAAGCGACAGAAGACGCCTAATGAGATCGCGCTCAACATCTTGCTGGCTGGCTTCACCATCATCTTTCTCATCGTGTGCGCCACTTTGCTGCCGTACTCGCTTTACAGCGTAAGCGCTGCCGGAAAGGGGATTCCGGTCACCATCACGGTGTTAGTGGCTCTGCTCGTCTGCCTCATCCCGACCACCATTGGCGGGCTGCTCTCGGCCATTGGGATCGCCGGCATGGACCGACTGATCCGCCGCAATGTGATCGCTCTCTCCGGCCACGCGGTCGAAGCCGCAGGCGATGTGGACGTCCTTCTCCTCGACAAGACAGGGACCATCACGCTCGGCAACCGGCAAGCGGTCGAATTCGTGCCCGTCGGCGGGACCGACACCCGGACTCTGGCCGAGGTCGCGCAACTGGCGTCCATGGCCGATGAGACTCCTGAAGGGCGGAGCGTTGTGGTTCTGGCAAAGGAGAAGTACGGGTTGCGCGGGCGATCGGTGGGAACTGGACCGCTGAAGGCGGCGCCCGAAGCCCGCACCGCAGGAATGCAGTTCATCCCGTTCAGCGCGCAGACACGCATGAGCGGAGTGGACTTGCCGGATGGGACGAGCATCCGCAAAGGCGCGCCCGACACCATGCTGGCCCTCATCGCCGGTCACGGCAACCACATACCGACTGAGTTGAAGAGGGTGGTGGACGACATCGGCCGCAGCGGAGGCACGCCCCTCGTGGTGACTCGCGACGGTCACGCGCTAGGAGTGATCCACCTCAAGGACATCGTCAAAGGCGGAATCAAGGAAAGGTTCATCCATCTTCGCAAGATGGGCATCAAGACGGTCATGATCACTGGTGACAACCCGTTGACGGCGGCGGCGATCGCCGCCGAGGCGGGAGTGGACGACTTCCTGGCCCAGGCGACGCCGGAGGCCAAGTTGAAACTCATTCGGCAGCACCAGATCGGAGGCAAGCTGGTGGCAATGACTGGCGATGGGACCAACGACGCGCCCGCCCTGGCCCAGGCAGATGTGGCGGTGGCGATGAATACCGGCACGCAGCCGGCGCGTGAGGCCGCCAACATGGTGGACTTGGACAGCAACCCGACCAAACTGATTGAGATCGTGGAGATCGGGAAGCAATTGCTCATGACGCGGGGTGCGCTGACCACCTTCAGCATCGCCAACGACGTGGCTAAGTATTTCGCCATTATCCCGGCCGCATTTGCCTCGACCTATCCGGCGCTCGCCGCATTGAACTTCATGCGGCTCGCCACCCCGGAAAGCGCCATCCTGTCGGCGGTTATCTTCAATGCACTCATCATCGTTGCGCTGATTCCGCTCGCCTTGCGCGGCGTACCCTATCGCCCTGTCGGCGCAGCCCGCGCCTTGCGAGACAACCTGCTGATCTACGGTGTGGGCGGCATCCTCGCGCCGTTTGTCGGGATCAAGCTGATCGACATGTTGCTGGTCGCGGCGCGCCGGGTGTAGGGTCACGAGTGAGCAGGGTCCAGCCCCAAGGAGGAAACCCATGAGAAAGATCCGTTTTTCGAAAACCCCGGAGTTGCTGGTCGAGTGCGCCAAGGCCATGGCGTTGGCTCTCTTCGTGACGGTCCCCCTGTTCCTGATTGGCCGTCAGACGCTGGGGGAGTCGGTGATCGCCATGTTGTACCTGGGGGTGGTTGGATGGAGCGCCGGCCGATGGGGGCAGTTGCCCGGGATGTGCGCAGCGATTGCCTCCACCTTGACCTTCAACTTCTTCTTCATCCCCCCGTTCTTCACCTTTGCTGTGGGCCAGCTCGAAGGGTGGCTGGTACTCTCTATTTTCCTGGGCGTCTCGGTCTTAGTGGTGGGGAGGTTCCGCGAACCTCTGGCGCGCGCACGCATCAGCGAGCGTGATGCCAAGCTGATGTACCAAGTGAGCGCCGCCCTGGCCGGGTTGCGGACCCGTCAGGCTGTGCTGTACGCATTGGCGCGCAATCTGCAGGAGATCTTCTACGCGGCTTTGGTCGAGGTGGTGATGGAGACTGAAACCGGGTCCATCCCCGCCGTGGTCAAGCTGCCGACGGACGAGTTTGTTTCCGGACCTCCAGATCGGATCGTGCCGATCGAGGCTGTGCCAGGCTTGATCGGTGAGATCCATATCTGGCGTGGCAATGGCTGGCTCCCCCCCGAGGATAGCCGCTTGCTTCAAGACCTGGCTGCGCTCGGGGCGACAGCTCTCGAACGAGCCCGTGCTGTGGAGATGGAATCCCACGCCGGCCGCCTGGCCGCTGAGAATAGGTAGGCATCTTGTGGTTGTTCAATTGAAGAGCGCCCTGATCATGCTTCTGGCACTGACTCTCGTCACGGGAGTCGTCTTCCCGCTGATGGTGACAGGGCTGGCGCAGGCTCTGTTCCCGCACCAAGCCAACGGGAGTCTGATCATGGAAGATAGGAAGGCTGTCGGCTCCGAGCTCATTGGCCAACCGTTCGATGATGCAAAGTATTTCTGGGGGCGGCCGTCCGCGACCGCAGCTTTCCCTTACAATGCCGCAGCCTCCTCCGGTTCGAACCTGGGCCCGACCAACCCGGCTTTGCAGGACGCCGTTGAGGCTCGAATCGGAGCTCTACGGGCGGCTGATCCGGGCAACGCGGCGCCGATTCCGGTGGATCTCGTCACCGCGTCGGGCAGCGGCCTCGATCCCCATATCAGCATTGCGGCCGCGCTGTACCAGGTTCCGCGCGTAGCCCGATTGCGCGGGATGAGCGAGGAGGCCCTCCGCGCCGTTGTGGCCAAGTACACCAAAGGACGCCAGCTGGGCATCTTCGGTGAACCGCGGGTGAATGTGCTCGAACTCAACCTGGCGCTGGATGGTTTGCCCTAGGCTAGGCTTTGGCCACGATGACCGGCGTCCGCCCATCGCTGCATATGTCTAGCGGTCGACGACCTTCGCGTCCTCTGGGCACAGCCATTGCCGCGATCGATGCCGCACCCGTCCGCGATCCCGCAAGGCCGCCTGCCTCCGAACGGGGGAAAGACCCCGGAACCCATGCGGGCCGTTGGAGAATGAGCCCTTTGATTCGCGGCGGGACCCCGCCAATCCGTTCAAGGACGTGCATGGCGCTGCGCGCGGTTGCGCTGCACGATTTGACACAAACCTCTCAACGGCGGACAATGAAACCAGACCCGGAGCGACACGGCGATGTCTGAACATGCCCGTCCTGACCCCGATGAGCTTCTCGCACGCGTCCAGGCTGAGGAGCACGAGCAGGCGCGCGGCAAGCTACGCATCTTCTTGGGCTACGCGGCCGGCGTTGGCAAGACGTTCGCCATGTTGGAAGCGGCACGGCAACGGTTGGCCGAAGGTGTGGATGTGGTGGTCGGATACATCGAGACGCATGGCCGGGCGGAAACCGAGGCCCTCGCCCGAGGCCTGGAAATCGTCCCGCGCCGGCCGGTGGAGTACCGCGGCAGCCTCCTCCCCGAATTCGATGTCGACGCGGTTCTAGCGCGCCGTCCGCAGTTGGTGCTGGTCGATGAGTTCGCCCACACCAATGCGCCAGGGTGCCGCCACCCGAAGCGATACCAGGATGTACGCGAGCTGCTGTCCGCGGGGATCGACGTCTACACAACCCTCAACATCCAGCACTTGGAAAGCCTCAATGATGCCGTGGCCCAGATCACCGGGGTCATCGTCCGCGAGACGATCCCCGACAGCGTTCTGGATGAGGCCGCCGAGATCAAGCTGGTCGATGTGCCGCCCGACGAATTGATCCAGCGCCTGCACGAAGGCAAGGTCTATGTGCCCGATCAGGCGGCGCGTGCCATCGAACGGTTCTTCCGCAAGGGCAACCTCACCGCCCTGCGGGAGATGGCCTTGCGTCGCGCCGCGGGGCGGGTTGACGATCAGATGCTGGCCTACATGCAAACGCGGGCGATCCCCGGACCGTGGCCTGCGGGCGAACGGTTACTGGTCTGCGTGAGCCATAGCTCGCTCGGCGAACGGCTGGTGCGGTCCGCGAGGCGCCTGGCGGACGAACTCAGCGCCGAATGGTCTGCTGTCCACGTGGAGACGGGGGAGACCGGCCGGATGTCTGCCGGACTGCGTGACCGCGCGGCCCGCACGCTGCGTCTGGCAGAGGAACTGGGGGCCAAGACAGTCACCATTCCGGGCCAATCCGTTGCGCAAACCGTGCTCAACTACGCTCACAGGCACAACATCACAAAGATCATCGCCGGCCGGCCTGTCCGATCCCGTTGGCAGGAGTGGTTGCGCGCCTCGGTCGTGGATGAGCTGATTCGCGGAAGCGGCGCGATCGACGTGTATGTCGTGAGCAGCGAGGCCGCGGTTCCCCCAACGGGTGAGGAGCGCGCGATAGTTCCGCACCGCCCGTGGCGCCGCTACCTGCAGAGCGCGCTGCTCGTCGCGGCGGCGACGCTTCTTGGCGCACCCGTGTCCGTCATCATCTCGCCGGTGAACCTAGTCATGCTCTATCTGGTGGTCGTCGTTGTCTCAGCCGTGTACCTCGGCCGCGGCCCATCCATTCTGGCCTCCCTCTTGAGTGTGATCGCTTTCGACTTCTTCTTCATCCCCCCGCACCTGACGCTCGGTGTCTCGGATACCGAATACATCCTCACCTTCATCGGGTTGTTTGTCGTAGGTTTGGTGATCAGCACCCTCGCCGCACAAGCGCGCGAAC
>JAPLGX010000116.1 GCA_026389925.1 Chloroflexota bacterium | reverse complement strand
GCAGGCGCAGGGCAGCAGCTTGGCTCCGGGTCAGGGCGCTACCCAGGTCGTGATGGAGTCGGAGAACGTCGTTCTCGTTGTCCAGTCAAATGCGTGGAGAGGCACCTTCACGCCCCTTGACGTGCAGCGAGGCCTCACCCGCGATTGGGCCCAGGTACAGGCGCATTTTTCCATGCGCAACGTCAGCGAGCTAAGTGAGACCATGGGCGTGCGCTTTCCGCTGAGCAGCCCGCAAGATCAAGGCCCCCTGGCCAACGAAATCCACGATCTTGCGGTGCGCGTGGACGGCCGTTCGGTAGCGACGCGTCGCATCGAAGGACCGTCCGGTTTTGAGGGGGCTAGCGAGGGGGCCACAATTGGATGGGCGGTGTTCGACGTCACGTTTCCTCCCGGCCGCGAGGTGAAGATCGATGTCACCTATTCGCTTCGCGCAACCGGGTACGCCGGGCAGGATTGGCGCTTGGACTACGTGCTGGGAACTGGCGCCGGCTGGCGAGGGGCGATCGGCCATGCCGAGATCACTCTGCGCTTGCCTTACCCGGTCTCGATTGAGAATATCGTCGACTATGATCCGGGATGGATGACTCCTGGGTATGAGCTCGAGGGTTCCGAAATCCGATGGAGCTACGCTGACCTCGAACCCGAGGCAGGCCAGGTTGTGACCGCAACTCTCGTGGCGGTGGATCTGTGGCGCGGCGTGGTGAAAGCGGAGCCCGCCGTGATTGCGCGAGCCGAAGATGGCGCCGCCTGGGGAGCGCTGGCGCGCGCGACGAAGATCGCACTCTGCACCGAGAAAGGCTACTGGCCGCGACAGGATGCGGGCGGGCGGCACTTGGCCGAGCGAAGCCTGGCCGCCTATGAGAAAGCAACTACCCTCGCTCCGGATGACGCTCGCTGGCACGCAGGCTACGCCGAACTTCTGGCGAGGCTCTTGACCAGCGGGGATGCCGACGATCCTATGTTGCGGCGGGCCATCGTGCAACTCAACGCCGCGCTCGAACTCGAGCCGACAAACGCCCAAGCGTTGCAGGTTGTTGAGGATTTGCGTGGCCGCGGATCCATCGCGCTGGAGCAATCGGCCTCCGGCGCCCGGGTGGTGATGGTGACTTCCACGCCGACCGTCAGTGTGCCCCCGGCCGCTGCCTCAAACACAAGCGCGCCCTCGCGCACAGCGACCCGCGCGGCAGCAACCCACGAACCGACGGCGGCAACCCGTGCCACGGGGCAGGCGCCTGCCAGCGGCAGGGGCGGGGGGTGCTTCGGCGCAGCCGCAACCATCGCTGTGGCCGCTCCCCTGCTCGTGGTCTTCTCCCGGCCCAGGAGATCAGCCGCGGGCGGCCGCGCTCCCTCCGCACATTGACCTACATGGGAGCTCGCTGATCTCGCCGGCACCCCGCAATTGATGCGAGCTGCCCGTGAAAGGCCGCCCGATCCAAGGGAGCGCAAATCTAACCGACGGGGTTCAGCCGGCGTAAGCCAGCCCCCTCGAGAGGAGCTATTGACCTCCCCCTATGCACAACCCGCTCGCCATCTACCTGTTTGATTTGGATGGAGTGCTTATCAGCCCGGGTGGCAACAACGCCGCGCTGAAAGCCGCAGTCAATCACTTTGCGCACAGGATGGGGTTGGCGGAGGCCGCGCCCGACGACTCCGCCATCGAGACCTTTGCCGTGCATGGCATCGGTCGCAAGTGGGATTCGGGTGCGATGCCTGGGCGTCCTGATGCTCGAGCTGTGGAAGGCCGATCGCGGGCTGAGGCTGTGCGGCGACTTTGCCCACATGCTCTCTGCGATCGCCGCACGCAGCCCCGCACAACCGGCTATCGACTATAAGGCGTTGGCGCTTCGGGTGGCGCACGCCACGCCGCCAGGCGGGCACGCGCCGCTGGCGGCGCTGCGCCTCCTATCCGATGAGGCGCACGCGGTTGAACGCGGGGAGCGCGTGCGAGAGATGGAGGATGCCTTGCGCCTGCTGCTGGGTGGCACGCGCGACGCACACACTTCGCCGACCATGCGGGTCATCCAGCACTTCACGCTCGGCAGCTCGCTGTACACCGAGGTCTATAGACAGCCTGCGCAATTCGAGACAGGCTCGCTTCTCCGCGAGTTCGACCGACCCACTTTGAGCCAAAAGGAGAGTCGGGCACTTGATCGTCCATGCGCAGAGAGGGCCGTCGGGCTGCCGCCTACACGCTGCGCCTGTCGCGGCCGCTCGATCTGCCGACGGACGGGGTGGAGTCCGCGCCGGAGGCGGAAATCGCGCTCGAGATAGTTGGCATGGCGCGGCTGCCTCTGGTGGGCTATGGTCATGGCGCTGGCTCGCTGCGCGGCATGGGGCTGCGCCAGATGCCTTCGTCAAGCCCTCCCCGGTCCACGCCCTCGCGGCACTTGGGCGCGGGGTGGGAGGCGGTGAACGCGAGTCTCTCGAGGCTGCATTCGACCTGTGGGAATCGGGGCAGCTCAATGAGCTGCTACGGGGGATGCGCGAACGGCCGCTGACCCTGCATGTGTTTGAGGACTCCTCGAGCAGCGTGCGGGGTGT
Organism: Chloroflexota bacterium; assembly: GCA_026389925.1. Lineage (GTDB taxonomy): Bacteria > Chloroflexota > Anaerolineae > Anaerolineales > RBG-16-64-43 > RBG-16-64-43. Next base: position 805 of record JAPLGX010000116.1, on the reverse strand, counting down.
GTGCGAGGCGGCCAGGTTGCTGCGCGTGCAGGGGTTCCAGGCCGAGTGCCGGGCGTATGGCATCGCCAGCAGCCCAGAGCGCGAGGCGGCGCTGCGCGAAAGTGGAATCGCCGTCTACGGCGGCCTCGAACCCGCACTTCGCGCGGCCGGCCTCTAGGTCGCGCCATCGGATGGGTCCCGAACGAGGCTTCCCGCTGGGCAGGGGATTGGCGCGATGTGGTGCGCCGTCGTGCCGGGAACGGGAATGGAGCCTCCCAACTCGGCGAGATCGCCTTGCGCCTCTCGTCGCCACTCCGGGGAAAAGGCTCACCTGACGACGGCATGACGATTCGGGTATCGCCCCCCATCGCTTATAATTCCTGAACCGACCCGCACGTCTATCAGGATGACGGATGACCGACTTCGAGACCTATCGACTTTCGACGGAACGCGTCGCGGACGAGTTGCGAACGCACCTGGCCGCCGGGCTGACGCAAGAGCAAGCTCAGGAACGCTTCGGCGAACATGGCCCGAACGAGTTAATGGAGCGCCCTCATCCGGGTTTTCTGCGGCTCTTGCTGGAGCAGTTCAACAATTTCCTGATCATCCTGCTCATCGTTGCCGCCATCATCTCGCTCGCACTGGGCGAGGTGATCGACGCCACGGCCATCCTGGCCATCGTCGTGCTCAATGCGGTGCTGGGGGTGGTCCAGGAGTCGAAGGCGGAGCAGGCGCTGACGGCTCTCAAGAAGATGTCGGCGCCGACAGCCCAGGTGATCCGTGACGGACGCCGGCAGTCCATTCCCGCGCGCGAACTCGTGGCCGG
>JAPLGX010000403.1 GCA_026389925.1 Chloroflexota bacterium | reverse complement strand
GGCCTCAACCACCTGGGGTGGGTGCGCTCGCTGGTTCACGATGGGCAGGACATGGTGCCGCGGTTCATCCGCATGTTGCGCGAAGGCACCACGCTGCCCGGCCTGCCCTTCGACTCGGGCCTGGTCGCTGAGCTTGGCCTGATCCCGAACGAGTATCTGTATTACTACTACCACGCGCGCGAGGCGGTGGGCAATATCCTGCGCAGTGAGGAAACCCGCGGCGAGTTCCTGGTACGCATCAACGGGGATCTGTTCACGGCGTTGCGCGCACACGCGGCGCGTGGCGAGACTGCTGAGATGGTGGCCGCCTACGGCGCTTATATGCGCGAGCGCGGGCTCTCGTACATGGCCAGCGAAACCGGTCAGGCCGATTGGCTTGGGAACACCAATCCGGCGGTAGCCGAGGCGCTAGCGGCCGAAGGCTATGCCGGCGTGGCGCTCGACCTGATTGAAGCTCTGCGCGGCAGCACGCCGCGGGTAATGGTGCTCAACATCCCGAATGAGGGTGCGGTTCACGGCATGGGCGCGCGCGACGTGGTTGAGATCCCGGCCGTGGTGAGCGCGGATTCTGTCCGCCCGCTGGCGGTGGGCGAGATTCCGGCACACTGCTTGGGGCTGATGCTGCAGGTGAAGGCCTACGAACAGCACACCATCCGCGCCGTGCTCGAACACTCGTACAACCTGGCGGTGAGCGCGCTGGCCATTCACCCCCTGGTGGCCGACGTGCGCCTGGCGCGCGTGCTGGTGGATGAATACCGGCAGCGCCACGGGGCACTGTTCCCCGCACTGGAATGATCCAATTCTCTCTCACCGAGGCCAATCTGCCGTGAGCCGCACGTACGATGCGCTCGTGCTGGGCGATTACTGCCTGGACCTGGTTTTCACCGGCCTGCCCAAGCTGCCCGAGCTCGGCGTGGAGGTGGTCGCCAGCGGATTCGACTATTTGCCTGGCGGCGGAGGGTACACCTGCGCGGTGGCGCTGGCGCGGCTGGGCCTCAAGGTTGGATGGGCGGTGGATTTCGGCGACGATCCGATGAGCGCCTTCGTCCGCCGGCGGGCGATCGAGGAGGGCTTGAAGGCGGCGCTCTTCGTCGATCATGCACGCCCGCTGCGGCGCATCACCGTGGCGGCCTCCTTCCCCGAGGATCGGGCCTTCCTCGCCTTCTATGATCCCGATCCGCCCGTGCCTGCCGCCGTGCGTGCGCTGGCCACCACCTCGCCGCGCCTGGTATTCGTCCCGGGCGTCTACCATGGGCCGCTGCTCCTCCCTGCCCGAGCCCTCATGCGCCTGCGCGGGGTCACGTTGGTCATGGACGGCAACTCGACGGAGGACACCCATCTGGGGGTGGCCTCCGTCTGCCAGGCAATCGGCGCGGCGGATCTCTTTCTGCCCAACGCGCTCGAGGCACGCCGCCTCACCGGCGAGGCCGACCTGGCACGCGCCATGGCGCGGCTCTTGGAGTTGTGCCCGTTGGTGGTAATCAAGGATGGCACGCACGGCGCCTGGGCCTGCGCGCGCGGAAGCGCGATGGTCCACGCCCCAGCGATTGAGGTCGAGCCACTGGATACCACCGGCTCGGGCGACGCGTTCGATGCAGGATTTCTCGCGGCGTGGTTGGAGAGAAAACCGCTCGAGACCTGCCTGGCCTGGGGCAATATTGTGGGCGGGCTCTCAACCCTCGGGCCAGGCGGTACCGCCGTGCGCACCACCCGCCGAGATGTCGAATCGCGGCTGCGCGCTGTTCGCCCCGGCTGACCTCACCTCTTCCCCGCACTGCTCATCGCACTCGCGTCGGCATTCGAATAGACCGGAGCGGATCTCGAAGAGGGCACAGCATGCCTTACGCTTGCCCTTCCGCGCGGCATGCGCACGGATGGCCCCACACGCCCAACCATTCTCGCCTGGGTCCGCCCGGTGGTGCGGCGGCCGCAATAGAATCGTACGGGCAAAGCATGCTGTGCCCCTACAGGACCATGACTGGACGGACAGGCAATCCATGTGCCACAACGAGCATCGCCGCCCGCGAGAGGCCGATCCTCCTGATAGCGCCCGCGGACAACGATTGCAGCATGTCAGTGACAGTGTGCGAACCCGGTCACCCCCGCCGCCCCTCTCAACTTGACAATCCTAGATAAGTTGGATAGGAGCGCGCTGCTAATACCACGTCACTCGAATTCTCTGAGCAATGAGCCAACGGGCGGTGGCGAGAACACTGCCTCCCCGAAAGCAGGGGGCCATGACCGATCCCCCGACAACCGACTCGGCCGCCCTGATCCGCACGCCGGACCAGCGGCTGCGTGTGTTCATCTCATCCACGCTGAACGAGATGCGGCTCGAGCGCGAGCAGGCCTGGCAGGCCGGCGCGCGACCGCACCCTCCGCACGACCTGTCCCGCGCCTACCTCGGCCAATCGCACATCTTCATCGGGCTGTATGGCGATGAGTACGGTTGGGTGGCGCCCGGGATGGACGTCTCCGGCTTGGAGGACGGTCGATCTGGCATTGCAGTCCAAACCCGCCCTGCAGCACGCGTGGGCTGCATAGGACCTGGACTGCTACCGGAAGCAAAGGACCCGCCCGAAGCGGCAGGTCCTGGTTTTCAGCGCGAACGATGCGGCCATGGGGAGGCCGCCGCAGGGCGGGTTAGACGAAGCTCTTGGCCAGAGCCACAGCGCGGCTGGCATCCGGCGCGTAGCCGTCGGCGCCGATATCCTTGGCAAAAGCATCTGTCAGCGGCGCGCCGCCGACCATCACCTTCACCTTTTGGCGAACGCCCATGTCTTCCAGCGCCTCGATGACCGACTTCATATTCACCATGGTCGTGGTCAGCAAGGCCGACATGCCCACCAGGGTGGCGCCGCTCTCACGCACCACGCTGGCGAACTTCTCGGGCGGGACGTCAGAGCCCAGGTCGATGATCTCGAACCCAGCGCCTTCGAGCATCATGGCCACCAGGTTCTTGCCGATGTCGTGCAGGTCGCCTTTGACCGTGCCGATGACCACTTTGCCGCGCATTTGCACGCCGCCCTTGGAAAGGTGCGGTTTGATCAGCGCCAGGCCGGCCTGCATGGCGCGTGCGGCGATGAGCATCTCAGGGACATAGAAGTCACCGCGTTCGAAGCGTGCCCCCACCTCGCCCATCGGAGCGATGAGCGCCTCATTGAGAATCGACTGCGGGTCGAGACCCGCCTCCAACGCTTCGCGAACCTTCGTCTCCACCACTGCGCGCTTACCCAGGATCACGTGCTCTGAGATTTCCTTCAAGAGCGTTTGCATGGGTTTCTCCGTGACACGCCTTCAAGTATCCGGGCCGCAGGTCCGGTAGGAATGGCCGTAGGGGATTATTGGGAGTTCAGGGCGACACTTCTAAGGGGCGAGCGCGAGCGGCACATAACCTCACCGCTCTCGATCCGACTGGATTCGCGCTCGCGCCACGTGGGGACCAGAGGCCGTTCTCGGCACCCGACGGTCACCCGTGTGCGCCGTCGCTTCATATTGTGAAGGTGGTAACATTCTAGCATCCAGGTCCCGGAGTGTCAATTCGCTCACAACGCGAGGCTGGCGTTGGGTTTGATGATTCGCCGGCGGAGAGCGAATGACGCATTCGCGCGCGACATGTGTCGTCTGTGCGTTGACACCCCGTGATGCGTGTGCTAGCATCGAACGGTGCGCAGCAGGATCGCCGGCCGCGCGTCGATGTCAGGAGAGGCCGTCCCACATGACCCGACCCAATGTGCATGCGGTGCACCGCTCGTGGGAGCGCGAGTACCCGGTCGTTGAACGGGCCGAAGGCATCTACCTCTTCGACCGCGAAGGCAGACGCTACATCGACGGTTCGGGGGGGTCGGCCGTCGTGACCGCCATTGGGCATGCCGTGGACGAGGTGCCGCGGGCGATGTATGCCCAGGCGCAGAAGTTTTCCTTCTCGCCCGCCCATGCGTTTACCCATGCGCCGATGCTCGATCTGGCGGACCTGGTGGTGGATCTCGCGCCCGGCGGTTTGAAGGGGGACAGCCGGGTATGGTTCACCTGCACAGGCACGGATGCGACCGATGACGCCGTGCGTCTGGCGCGGCAGTACTGGGTGGAGCGAGGCAAGCCGGGCAAGTATCAGATCATCAGCCGTTGGCAAGGCTTCCACGGCAACTCGATTTCGGCCGCGGGCTATTCGGGGCTGGTGGCGCGGCGCAAGTTGTTCCTGCCCATGTTCGTCGAGTCGCCCCACATCCCGCCCGCCTTCTGCTACCACTGCCCGTTCGAGTTGACCTTCCCTTCGTGCAAATTGAAATGCGCGCGCGCGCTCGAGACGGCCATCCGCCAGCAAGGCGCGGAGAATGTCGCGGCCTTCATTGCCGAGCCGGTGGTGGGCGCGTCGCTGGGCGGCGTGCCGGCACCCGAGGGCTACTTCGAAAGCGTGCGCGAGATCTGCGACCGCTACGAGGTCCTGTTCATCGCCGACGAGGTCATGACCGGATGGGGACGCACGGGCGCGATGTGGGGGATCGAGCATTCGGGTGTGACACCCGATATCATCACCTCGGCCAAGGGGGTCACCTCAGGCTACACGCCGCTGGCTCTGGTCATCGCGCGCGACGAGATATGGGCGGTGCTGGAGAAGGCCCGTTCGCCCTTCCGCGCCGGCCACACGTTCAATGCCAATGCGGTATCGTGCGCGGGTGCGATCGCTGCCATCCGCTACCTGGTGGGTCACAACCTGGTGCAGAATTCACGCGAGCGCGGACTCCAGGCGCAGGCCGGGCTGCGCCGGATGATGGAACATCACCCGATCATCGGCGATGTGCACGGGCTGGGCCTGATGTTCGGGCTGGAGTACGTGCGCAATCGGGAAACGCGCGAGCCCTTCCCGCCCGAGTTGCATGTGAGCGCACTGATCGACCAGGCAGCCATGCGCCTGGGCCTCGTCACGTACCCGTGCTCCGGGGCGGTGGAGGGCGTGCTGGGTGATATGACCCTCTTTGCCCCGCCGCTCATCATCACCGCCGCCCAGATGGACGACCTGTTGGCGATTCTCGACCGGGCCATCGGCGAGGTGGAAGCCCGCCTGGCCAAGGCTTGATCCGTCCGGCGCATTCGCCGCCATCGCCGGCGCGCGTCGTGACTCGATCGTCGTTACAATGCTTCCTGCTGCGTCAGGGGAGTTTGCGCCCTGACGCGCTTTGCAGAATCATTCCTCTCTGAGAAGGGAGCTCCACACCATGCAAACCGTTCTTAAGGGCACCACGCGTGAAGTGATCCTCGACACGGAGGGTCAGGCCGTGATCGTCGGCGAGCGCATCAACCCCACCGGACGCAGGAAGCTTGCGGCGGCGCTTCAGGCGGGCGACATGGCACTGGTGCTCGAATCGGCTGCGGCCCAGGTGGCGGCTGGGGCCGAAGTGCTGGATATCAACGTCGGCGTGCCGGGCCTCGATGATGTGGCCATGCTGCCCAAAGTGGTGACGGTGGTGGCCGAAGCGACGGGCGTGCCGATCTGCATCGACACTCCCAACCCGGCCGCGCTCGCGGCTGCGCTCAAAGTGGTTCCCGGCAAGCCGCTCGTCAACTCGGTCAACGGTGAAGAGACCTCGTTGCGTTCGGTGCTGCCGCTGGTCAAAGATCGAGGTGCGGCGGTCATCGGCCTGACGATGGACGACAACGGCATACCGATGGATGTGGAGTCGCGAGTGAAAGTGGCGGGCAAGATACTCGAGCGGGCGGCCAAACTGGGCATCCCGGCCGCGGATGTGATCATCGATCCGTTGGTGCTGACCGTTGGCGCCGACAGCCATGCCGGCGTGGTGACGCTGGCCACGATTGAGCGTGTGCGCAAGGAATTCGGCGTGAGCATCAACCTGGGGGCCAGCAATGTCTCCTTCGGGCTTCCCGACCGCCACACGATCAACCAGGCCTTTCTGGCGCTGGCGGTCGGGCGCGGGGCGAACTGCCTGATTACCGATCCGGGCAGACTCGCCGGCATCATTCGCGCCACCGATTTGCTCCTTGGCCGTGACGAGTATGCGGCACGTTACATCGCCTATTTCCGCGCGCTGCCCAAGGTGACGGTCTAACCCCATGCCGGTTCGCCGCGATTGGACTCTGGCGCTCGATGCCGACCTCGTTTTGCGCGGGCAGGGGGCCGACCCGGCGGTCATCCGCGGGCGTAGCCGGGCACTTGTCGCCATAGCCGAGGACGCCCTGGCCGCGGCGCGGCCGTTGATCGCACCGGCCGTCCTGTACCGGCTGGTGGAGGTCGAGGACCTGCGACACGAGCGGCTGACGCTCGTGGGGGGGGCTCACCTTTCCGGCACGCTCGTGGCCCAGCACCTGGGCAGCGCGCAGCGCGTGGCCGTAGCCTTGTGCACCATCGGTCCGGCGCTCGAAGACTACGCGGCGGAGGTCATGCAAGGCGATCCGAGCCTGGGCCTGGCACTGGATGGATGCGGCTCGGTAGCCGCGGAGGCCCTGGCCAACAGCGCCTGCCGTTACTTCGAGTCGCTGGCGGCCGAAGCGGGCGAACAGGCGACGCTGCCGCTTTCTCCAGGGATGATCGGCTGGCCGGTCGAATCCGGCCAGCCGGAACTCCTCGCGCTCATTGATGCGCAGGAGATCGGTGTTCGCGCAGCGCCCTCGGGCATGATGAATCCGCGCAAGTCGGTTTCGTTTGTGGTCGGGCTCGGGCGCGAGGTGACGGCCGGAGGGCACGCCTGCGACTACTGCAACCTTCGTGAGACGTGCAACTACCGGGACCACTACGCCTGAGGTATATCGGAGCCTCCCGCTGCAATCCTCGTCAGGATCCGTGCGCGACCGCTCATGCCCGAGCAAACCGTGCCCTCTCACATGCATAACTAGCCATGCCAGGCGAGACGGGCTCGGATTCGATCCAGTACATCTGCCTATTGCCGTGGTCTGCCGGGCCACCTATACTGTTGGTGTCGGTGAGCGTTCTGAGCGACGGTACAGGTGCACTCGCCGAAGGGACATGACAGTTGAATAGGGGGTCTGCGCGGAGGGGGACACCCATTGTCGACGGGGCGAGCTCAGAGGGGGCGCCCCGTTGACTGTTTAATCGGGCGTGTGCTTGGCCAAGCATGATTTCGCGCTCGCCACTCCGCGAGCCAGAACGGAGCCCCGGCTATCCTCCCGTGAGACGGCACGGATTCTGCAGCCTCCGACCCACGCCAGAGAGTCTCCAGATACCTCGGAGGGTGCCGTGTCGTGGGTGCAGATCGCCGGTTGGGCCGTGGTCCTGCTCGTGGGCCTGTGGCTCTTGCGTCACGTGATTCACTTCGTGGCCAGTTCGATTCGCTGCGTTGGCATTCTCCTTCTGATCGCACTGGCAGTCGGGCTGCTGGCCATCATCGGCCGCTATGTCCTGGCGTGGACCGGGCGCGGATAGGCAACCGTCGCTAGGGAATATCGTTGGGACGCGACCGCGCGGCAAGGGCCACGCGGTCGCTGCTTCCTTCGGCGGGTTGGAGATTGCCCCACGCGAGAGAATGGCCGATGGCGCCGAGCCGATCGACACGGAGAATGCCCCCGTCGCCGCCGATGCCCGGCCTCGCCGGCCGTGTGCGGCGTTGTGGAGTTGTGCCGGTGACGGTATAGTTGGGGAGGCAGGCGCCGCCTGACAATCCTCACGGCGCTTGGCTGCCGGATCCTCGGAGAGAGGCATGACCCAAAAGAACAGCGTGCTTATCACCGGTGCCAACGGCGAAGTGGGTCACGGGTTGATCGCCCATCTGAGCCGCGAGCCGCAGCTTTCCATCGTGGCCACCGATATCCAACCCCTCGACCCGGGGTTGCAGGCCATTCCCCTGACGTTCGTGCAAGGCGACATTCTCGATCCGACGCTGCTCAAAGAGCTCTTTGAAGGCCGCGCCTACCAAACGATCTTCCACCTGGCCTCGATCCTCTCCACCAAGGGCGAGCGCAGCCCGGAGCTGGCATTCCGCGTGAACGTGGACGGCACCTTCGCCTTGCTGACGCAGGCCGTGCAACAGGCGCGCGAGCAGCAACGCA
>JAPLGX010000184.1 GCA_026389925.1 Chloroflexota bacterium | reverse complement strand
ATGGTGAATTCCTGGTCGTCCGGGTGAGCATGGATCGCCATAGCCCGGCGCGGCGCCGGCGGTTCACGCGCCGGATCCACCTTGCGCACGGCCATCTCGGGGATGGAGGCGTCGCTGATCTGGGGCACGTCATCGCTCATGGAATCCCTCGTGGAGAGGCGAGGAGGGCCATTCTACTCCACGAGTCGGCACGGCAGCCCATGCTTCTGAGCGCGGAACGCGAAAACATGCGATGGGGGTGGCTTCTTGTGCCCGGTCGGGCGCCGAGAGGTGAGGGGGGTTGTCTGACCAAACAGACATGAGCTGCCCATTGTTCGCCGGACGGCGTTCCGCTCAATCCATCCTGTGGATTGGGGCGGCGTGGTGGCGGACCTGGCTACATGCCGATGGTACGGCGTACAACTAGGCTGCGATACGATAGCGCACCAACGCTCCGATTGCTTTGAGCCCATCGAACCAGCGTATCTTCTTCCCCTGCCCGGTCGTCCGGGGTACGTAACGAATGGGGACTTCGAAAATGGGGATGCGGCGACGCAGGAACTTGGCTGTGATCTCTGGCTCAATCTCGAATCCGTCGCTCTCCAGCGTCACGCCCTCCAATGTCTCGCGCCGAAAGGCCTTGTAGGCCGTTTCCATGTCCGTGAGATGCGAGCCAAACATCAGATTGGTGAGAAGACTGAGAAATCCATTGGCTAAGCGAGTTGTCGGGGGGACATGGGAGACGTGCCGTAGGAATCGGGAGCCATACACCACGTCGTACTTCCTGTTTACTATCGGCTCGAGCACCAAGGGAAGATCCGCCGGGTCGAGTTCGAGATCGGCATCTTGCAGTACCAGGATGTCGCCGGTTGCGCGAGCCAGCCCCATTCGAATTGCCGCGCCCTTTCCAGTATTGCTGGGCGCCGTTGCCATGCGTATCAACTCTGGATGACGATGGGCACGTGCCTTGGCGATGGCATGGGTTTGGTCCGTCGATCCATCGTCGGCTACCACGATTTCCTTCTCAACCTCGCCAAAATCGACCGCAATCACGCGATCGATCACCTCGCCGATTGTGCGTTCCTCATTGAACACCGGGATGATTATGGAGGCCTTCATGGAGTGGGCACCTACAAGCCAATGGGGAGAAGGGGTGCGCTGTCGGCGCCAGCCGAGATAGCGCACTCACCGGGCAATGCGGAGAGTGAATGCTTTTTTCCCCGCAATCATCTCGGAGCGTGAGTCTTCTAGGGCGCGCACTTGGTCGGGTCGGACGCAGGTCCACAGCCAATGGCGACCGCCAAGCTAGCTGGTCCCTGCTCAGGCGTTGAGCTCGGGGCTGGTCATTCTTCGCTTTCCTCGCCGGTCAGTTCCTTCTGGCGCGCGGCGATGACCGTCTGAGCCACGTGCGACGGCACGTGCTCATAGTGCGAGAACTCCATCGAGAAGAAGCCGTGCCCGCCGGTGATCGAGCGCAGATCGGTTGCGTAGCGCTGCATCTCGGCCAGCGGCACGGCGGCGGTGATGATACTCTTGCCGCGCTCGCTCTCCATGCCCTGCACCCGTGCGCGGCGCGTGTTCAGGTCGCCCATCACGTCGCCCATGTTGGCCTCGGGCACCACCACGCGCACGTTCATGATCGGCTCGAGCAGCACCGGTCCGGCGCCCTGCACGGCCAACTTGAAGGCCTCGCGCCCCGCCACCTCAAAGGCAATCGGCTTGGAATCGACCGGATGCTCCTTGCCGTCGGTGATGGCGACCTTCACCGCCCCCACCGGGAAGCCGGCAATCACCCCGCGCTGCATCACGCTGCGCACGCCCTTCTCGATGGCGGGCATGTACGAGTTTGAGATTGCGCCGCCGACGACCTCGTTCTCGAATTCGAAATCGCCCTCGGCCAGCGGCTCGATGCGCATGTGCACCTCGCCAAATTGACCGGCACCGCCGGTTTGCTTCTTGTGACGGTACTGCGCCGAATTCGATTTCGTAATGGTTTCACGGTACGGCACGCGCGGCACCTCCACCGCCAGGCCCACCTGGAACTTGGCCTCGGCGCGGCGGATGGCCACGTCGATGTGCTGATCGCCCATGCCCTGCAGGATGGTCTGTGTGGTGGACGGCTCGTTGTGCCACGAGAGAGTCATGTCCTCTTCGCACAGGCGGGTGAGAGTCGGCGAAATCTTGGCCGCATCGGCCTGAGTCTTCGGGCTGACGGCCACCGAATACAACGCCTGCGGGAAGCTGGGCAGGGGGAAGTTGAGCGGATGCGCCCTATCGCACAACGTGTCGCCGGTGGCGGTTGTCGAGAGCTTGGCCACGGAGGCGATATCGCCGGCATGCACCGCGGCGATGGCGATCTGCTCCTTGCCGCGCGGGATGTGCAGCGTGCCGACGCGCTCCTCGACGCTCTTTTTCGAATTCCACGCTCGGCTGTCGGAGCGGACCATGCCCGAATGGACCCGGAAGTAGCTCATACGTCCCACGAAGGGGTCGGCCGTCGTCTTCCATACAAAGGCGGCCAGCGGGCCGCTGTCGGCGGCGGGCAATAGCTCCTCACCCGATTTGCCTTGCGCCGCGCGCGGCGCCACTTCGGCGGGCGATGGAAAGAGCTGCGGCACGGCGCGCAGGATTGGCTCGAGGCCGGTGCCGGCGGTCGAGGCCGCGACGAACACCGGGATAAAAGTGCCGGCCAGCACCGCTTTGCGGAAGCCTCGCGCGACTTCTTCGCCCGAAAGCTCCTGCCCGCTCAGGTACTTCTCGAGCAGAGCATCCTCGCCCTCGGCCGTGGCTTCCACCAGCGCCACCCGCGCCTCCTCCGCCGCCGCTTTGAGTTCGGCGGGAATCTCGGCCGTCTCCTTGCCGGCGCCGGGGCGGGCCTTCATCGCCAAGAGGTCGATCACGCCCTTCAAGCTCTGCTTCTCGCCCCACGGCAGCTGCACCGGCACGAGCTTGGCCGTGGTCAGCCCCTGGGCCGAGGCCAAAGCCTGCTGGAAGTTCGCGTTTTCGCGATCCATCTTGGCGATCAGCACGAAGCGCGGCAGCTTGTACTCGTCGCAGTATTGCCAGGTCAGCTCGGTGCCTACCTCCACACCGGCCACCGAGTCGACCAGCACGATGGCGGCGTCCGCCACGTGCAGCGCCGACTTGACCTCGCCCACGAAATCCGGAAACCCTGGCGTGTCGAGGAAATTGATCTTGTTCTCTTGAAACTCGATGGGAATGACCGAGGTGTAGAGGGAGATGCGGCGGCGGGTTTCTTCTTCATCGAAGTCGGACACCGTGTTTCCGTCTTCAATGCGTCCCATGCGGGTGGTGAGTCCGGCCACATGCAACAGCGCCTCCACCAGGGAGGTCTTACCGGAACCGCCATGGCCGACCAATGCCACGTTGCGGATCTTGTCGGCAGCATATTCCTTCATGAGATGATCTTGCCTCCGGCCTAGGGGGGTGTCGAGCGACTGCGCGCCTTGCGGCGCGCAGGAAAGGGCCGCACCGAATTGTAAGAGATGCTCCGCCGGTTGTCAAAAGCGCGCGGAGCAGGTCAGCGCCTGCTTCGCCAGTACATCCACGCCGCCATCATCGCCGAGCCCTGGCTGCGACCAGGCGCCTGGCAGTAGCAGTGCCCGCCAATGCTGCGAGAAGGAAGAGAAGCGGCTCAAACGGGACGCGGAAGCGCGCATTCCCGGCCACGCCTGGAGCCACGACAAGGGCCAGGACCACCGGCACGATCACCAGAATGGCAAACCAGTTCCTTGCGCGGAGGCACATGACGAACCCGATCCCGCTGAGCAAGAAAAGTATTGCATAGAACAGAGTGAGAAAGACGGTCAGAACCAGTAGCGGGCCGCGCGTGGTCAGGCCCCAGGCAGGGGAAAAGTCCTCGCTTGTCGCGGGGCGCGTTGGGAGGCTTCCAGGCCAGAGAAACAAGGCGGTGTAGCTGACGCCTGGCCGAAGGGTATTGAGACTGTCCACAAGAACCGAGGTGAGAGCCTCCAATGGATGAGCAAGAAGGATCTCCATGCCCACCTCTTGTCGAACTTGCGAAGCTTGGGCCGCGTTGAGGGGCGGCCCGTGCTGGTCGCCATATTCACGGTAGATGGCGTTAACCTGCTCCTGGGCAGCAACGAAGGTAGTCCCCTCCGCACGTGCGAGCGTCGAGGCAGCGACATAGTTGAGAAGGTTGTACGACCCCACGCTTGTTAGAACGGGCATATTGAGAAGACGCTGATTCCGCAGAAGCCATGGGGCGACCACCAGGCCAGCTACGCCGAACAGGATTGCGACCCTCGGGACTGCCCGAGAGAGCTTAGACCGGCACAGCTCCACCAACGGCAGTCCCCACATCGCGACTAGGCCGATTGGGCGCGTCAACACCCCCAAGCCCGCCAGGAGCCCTGCGGTGATTAAGTTCAAGTGGGCTGGCCGCGACGCGAACAAGACCAAGGCGCCCATGAGCAAAGTGGTAAACAGAGTCTCGGGAGAAAGCACACCGACGAACAAATAGGGCACAGCTGCGAAGACGTAGGCCCAACCGGCGGCCAGGCCCACCGAACGCGAGGCGAAAAGCCGCCAGCCCAGTCTGACGAGCAACCAAGCGGTCAGTCCACGGAGAAGGGCTTGGATGATCACAACCGCGATTTCGCTGCGTACGCTGAGGGCGAAGATGGCCGCCACAAACGCAGGATACCCCGGTGTGAGGAGTATGTCGGGCTCAAATGGGGGGGCGACGCTGCGAGAAAAGACATGATGCTCGAGAATGTTCACTGCCAGACTCGAGTACTTCGCTGCATCTCCCAAATAGTAGAAGCGGCCTGTGTCCAAGGCGACAAGCACAATGATCGGCAACTGTGCCAACGCCGTCAGAATGCCAGCTCCGGCTTCCCACCACTGCTGGGTCCTCGTGATCGGCAAAACATCCCCTCGTGGCTGCGCGGCAATCAAGTTTGCGTCTCTCCCTGGTTGGAGGATCTCACCACACGGAGTCCAAACGGCCCTAAATACACTTGCTCCCGCGCACGCACTCGCTGAGCAGAGGAGGCTGCGGCGTCCCCGGTTGGCTGGCTACCCCGAACGAACATGGCGCGATGCGAGGTTGGCAGGAGTTGGCTCGCAAGCCCTCTCTGTTTGGTTTGAACGTCCAACGAATCATCCGTCACAGACGGAGTGTGGTGATCAGCATGGTGAGAATCACCAGCAGCCCGATCACGGCCACGACGATGTTTTGCACGCGCCGGCGGCGTGCTTCGCGCGTCTCCTTGCCCTTGGTCATGCGCTTCTCCGTTGCCTGCGGTCATGTTCCGCGGCGCCGCCGTCCTGTGCGGCTACCCCACGTTTGGATTATAGACGTTCCTTGATGGTCACGGCCAACTTCTCGGTGATGCCCGGCAGCGCGGCCAGTTCGGCCAGCGAGGCGGCGCGAATCCCGCCCAGGTCGCCGAAGGCCGCGAGCAGCGCCTTGCGCTTGGCCGGGCCGATCCCGGGGATGGCATCCAGCTGCGAAGCCAGCCCGATCCGCGTGCGTACCTCGCGATGATGGCTGATCGCGAAGCGATGGGCCTCATCGCGAATGCGCTGCACCAAGTACAGCGCCTGCGAATTGCGTGGCAGGAGGAGAGACTCGGCCTGCCCCGGGCGGAAGATTTCCTCGTGCTGTTTGGCGAGCGCTGCCAGCGCCACGCGCTGGCTCAGGCCGTGCTCTTCGAGCACCGCGGCCGCCTGGGCCAGCTGGCCTTTGCCGCCGTCCACGAGCAGCAGGTCCGGCAGCATCGAGAACGATGCATCCGGCTTGCGCCCGACCGGCAGCGCCTCGCCGGTCATATCCCGCCAGCGCGCGACGCGCCGCGCGAGCACCTCGCGCAGGCTGGCAAAATCGTCCTGGCCCTCGACGCTGCGGATGAGGAAGCGCCGGTAATGCGCCTTGCGCGGTGCGCCCTGCTCGAACACCACCATGCTGGCGGTGATGGCTGTCCCTTGCAGGTTGGAGATGTCGTAGCACTCGATGCGCGCGGGCGGCGCGGCGAGCCCCAGCGCGCGTTGAAGTTCGGCCAGGGCTTCCACCTGGCGGCTGCGGTCTGCCGCCCACTGTGCGCGCAGGGCGGTCAACGTCTCGCTGGCGTTCTCGGCCGCCATGTCCAGGAGTTCACGTCCGACCCCGGAGTGCGGCACCACCAGCTCGGTCTTTTCCCCGCCGCGCCGGCTGCGCAGCCACTCCTCGATGATGCGTGCCTCTTCCACCTCGGTGGGCAGCAACACCTGCGGAGGAATGTGCGCGCTCTCGTCGTAGAACTGGGTCAGGAACTGGCGCATGACCTCTGCTTCGTCGGTGTGCTGCGTCCCCTCCAGCACGAAATACTCGCGGCCGATCAGCCGCCCGTTGCGGATGAGGAACACCTGCACGCACGCATCGCCGTTGGCGCGCGCCAGGGCGATCACATCCGAATCCATTCGCTCGTTGGAGATGATCTTCTGCTTTTCGACGACTCTGTCGATCGCCTGTAGCTGGTCGCGCAGCGCGCCTGCCTTCTCATAGCGCTCCTCTGCCGAGGCGCTGGCCATCTCCTGTTTGAGGCGCGTCACCACCACTTCGGTCTCGCCCTGCAAGAAGCGGCACAAGTCGTCGATCGTCGCCCGGTATTCCGCCTGCGCAATCGCGCCGATGCACGGCGCGCTGCACAGGTGCAGGTCGTTCCACAAACATGCGCGCCGGTCTTGGCCGGTGATCACACGGTCGCAGGTGAGGTGGGGGAAGATCTTGCGCAGCACGTCGAGCGTCTGATGCACCGCCCACACGCTCGTGTACGGGCCGAAGTAGCGACTGCCGTCCTGCACCATTTGCCGCGTCACGCTCACTTTGGGGAAGGGGTCGGCCCAGTGCACCTTGATGTACGGGTAGCGCTTGTCGTCCTTCAGGCGCACGTTGTACTTGGGCCGGTAGCGCTTGATCAGATTCATCTCGAGGATGAGCGCCTCAAGTTCCGACGCGACCACGATCCATTCGATATCCGCGATCGCGCGCACAAGCTGCGTGGTCTTGGGCGTGGCCTCGGCCGCGGCGTGGAAGTACGAGCGCACTCGGCTGCGCAGGTTCACCGCTTTGCCGACGTAGACCACTTTGGCGGCTGCATCCTTCATCAGGTAGCAGCCGGGCTTGTGAGGCAGCGTGTCGAGGATGCTGGTGAGGTGAGGCGAGAGGTCCATGCCGTGTTACTCGGCGCGATTGTATCACGCGCACGAACCGAATCTTCGTGGGAAGAATGTCGGTCGGGTCAGTCTTCGTGCCGGACCAACCTTCACACGCCTGCAGCCTTGGGAGGCGCGCTACATAGCGCACCTGCGCGAAAGATCCGGCAAGCGCGCAACGCGCGCTCTGAGTGAGTTGTTGTGGTTGCGTGTAGTTGTCAGGCGGCCGACTGGGCGGGGAAGCACTGCGGGCACGGGCACAAGCCGCGTAGAAACGCCCAGTTGAAGATGCCGGCGTGGTGCCCGTCGCCCCAGGTGAGCGTGAGCGCGTAGTTGCCGACCAGACCGACCTCGTTCAGCGTGTTGCGCGGGCCGGGTTGGTCGGGCTGGAAGAACTCGCGCGGGTCGGGGGGCCGGCCCATGTTCTCATCGCCGCCGGCGCACGCGGCGCATGGGCACGAAGCGCGTAGCCCGCGCCAGCCGTATTGGCTCAGGTGACCATCCTGCCAGCGCACCACCAGCACGCGCCGCGTGCGGTCGAGAGTGATTTCCTGCGGGCGAGGGGCGCTCATGCGCTTCTCATCGCGCGACGAATTCATCCAGCCGCAGGCTGATTACCTGGCTGGCGGAATCCGGACCCATGCTGATGCCGTAGATGACCTGTGAGGCCTGGACGGTATTGCGGTTGTGGGTGATGACTACGAACTGCGTGTTGCGGCTGAGTTCGGCGAGCATGTCGCGGAAGCGGCCGACATTCGATTCGTCGAGCATCGCATCCACCTCGTCGAGCACGCAGAAGGGCGTGGGCGCCACGCGCAACAAGGCAAAGACCAGTGCCACCGCGGTCAGGCTGCGTTCGCCGCCCGAGAGCAGCGCCAGCGGCTGCGCCCGCCGCCCGGGCAGGCGGGCCTGTATCTCGATGCCGGTCTCGTTCAGGTTGTCCGGGTCGGTCAGCTGCAATTTGGCCGAGCCGCCGCCGAAGAGTTGGCTGAAGGTCTTGGGGAACTCGATTGCCACCGCATCGAATGTCTTGCGGAAGGAGTCCTGCATCATCTGGTCAAGCTCGCCAATCACTTGGCGCAGCTGGGTCTGCGCCTGCAAGAGGTCGGCCACCTGTTCGGTGAGGAATTCGTAGCGCTCCTTTACCTCGCGATATTCCTGGGGCGCCTCGGGGTTGACCGCGCCCATGCGCCGCATCTGCGCCCGGCGCCGGGTCACTAGATCTTCCACCTCGCCGGGAAGCTCTTCCACGTGCGGCAGCTTCTGCACCAGCTCGGAGATCGGCAAGGGCGTGGGGCCGGTGACCTCGCTGGCGTATTCGAATTCCACCAACCCGAAGTCGTCCTCGATGCGCCGGCGCAGGCCTTCCAGTTCTTCCTGACGGCGCGCCAGGTCCACCTGCGCCTGGGTGTAGGCGTGCTCGCTCGAATGCAGGTGCGAGCGCACCTCAGCCTCGGTCTGCTCCAGCCGGTTGAGGTCGGCCTCGTTCGCGTCGAGCTGCGTTTCGGCTGGTGTGATCAAGGCCTGCGTTTCATCGATCGTCTTGGAAAGCTGGCCTTCGCGTTCGCGCAGGTCAGCCAGGCTGCGCTCGAGCGTTTGCCGTTCCTCGTCGACGGCGCGCAGCCGGGCGCGCCGCTCCGCGAGCGCCTGGCGCGCACGGGAAAGCATGCTCTGGCTGTCGGCCACGCGTGATTGTGCCTCGCGCCCGGAGTGTTCGATGAGCGCCAGGCGCGTCGACCACTGGGCGGGATCCTCGCCCAGGTCCACCCGCACCGTGTCTTCCAGGCGCAGCGCGCCCGATGTCAGCAGGCTCTTCTCGTGTTCCACCTGGCCGCGCAGCGTCTCGACGGCGCGTTCGGCTTCGGCGTGTGCGGCGCGCGCGCGCTCCAATTCATCGTTCGCTTCACCGCTGCGGCGCGCCTTCCATTCCCGTTCCGCCTCGAGTTGGGCCAGCGTGGCGCGCGCGGCCTCGGCCGCCTGGCGGGCGGCCGCCTCGGCCTGCTCCAAACGGGCGAGCTCACCGCGTTGCGCGGTTTCGCCGGCGGTTAATTCGGCCAGGCGCGCTTCGGCAGCGGCGACTTCCGCCTGGGCCTGCTCGCGCTGGCCGTGCGCGGCGCGCGTGCGCGCCTCGATCTCGCGCCGCTCGCGCGCGCGCGTCAAGGAAGAGGGCGGCTCGCCGCGCCCGGCTACCACCGCTCCCGCCGGGTGAAACACCTCGCCCGCGAGCGTGACCGCGCGCGCGTGGGGTGGCAAGGAGCGCGCCACCCGGCGCGCCGCGCCTCGTGACCGAACCAGGACGGTCTGGCCGAGCAACACGTCAATCGCCGGGCGGTAGGCCGGCGGCCCGCTCACGTGGCGGGCGGCCAGGCCGATGACGTCCTCGCCGGCCGGCACGGCCAGCGGTTCGAGCGGGGTCAGATCGCCCAGCGGCAAGAGAGCCGCGCGCCCGCTGTCCCTTTGGCCCAACACCTCCAACAGCGTGTCCACAGCGGCGGCATCGTCAACTAGTATCGCATCGAACAGATCGCCGAGGGCGGCCGTCACGGCCACCTCGTATTCCGCCGGGATCTCGAGCACGGCGCCCAACGCCTGCAACCGCCCCTGCACCAGGCCGCGCTGACCTGCGGCCATCACGGTGCGCACGCCGCTCGAGTAGCCCAGCCCTTCGCGTTCATCGTGCGCCAACCCCGCGGCCCGCGCCGCAAGCTGCTCTTCGGCCGAAACGCGCGCCGCGGTCCTTTCGCGCGCGGCGGCGAGCGCCACGCGCTGCCCTTCGAGTTCGCTTACCAGCGCCTGCAATGCACGCCGCGCTTCGGCCAGCCGTTCGCTGGCCTGCCGCTGCGCGGCATGCACGGCCTCGCGCTGCGCCGCGGCGTGCTCGATATTCTTCTCCACCTGGCCTTGTTCGCTACGCGTGGCCTCGGCCGTGGCAGCCAATCGTTGCAGGCGGTCGTTCAACTCGCCCAGGGCCGCCGACTGGCGCGCGCTTCCAGCCTCCAGGTCGAGCACGTGCTGGCGCTGGGCTTCGGCCTTGGCGGCCCGCTCGCGGCGCTCGGTCTCGCGCGCGGCGCGTGTGGCCTCTGCGGCGCTCAGTTGCTGCTGCAAGTCGGCGGCCTCCACCTGGAAGCGCACCATGTCTTCCTGCCCGAGGCGTGCGCGCTGTTCGAGTGCCGCCACGTCGGCCTCGGCTGTGCTGAGCAGCGCCTGCGTTTCTTCGCGCGAGCGCTCCAGCGAGCGCGCGTGCTCCTCGCTCGCGGCCAGGCTGCGGCCGTGTGTTTCGCGCTCCTGGTGCAATTGGGCCGCCTGGCGGTGCCACGCGTTGAGCTGCGCGCGCAGTGCGGCAAGCTTGGCGCGCAGGTCGATCAGGCTGGTATCGCTTACTTCTTGCTGCGAACGCAAATCGTCGAGAGTCTTCGCCGCCGCCTGAGCCTGCACGTGGGCCTGGGCCATCTCCGCCTGGCTGCGGTGCCAGTGGAATCCGTACCAGACGCGCAGCACGTCCTTGAGTTCCTGGCGGATGGTGTCGAATTCCGACGCGCGCTTGGCCTGGCGTTCGAGCGATCGCACGCGCGGCTGCAGCTCGGCCAGAATATCCTGTACGCGTTCCAGGTTGTGCTGGGTGGCTTCCAGGCGGCGCAATGCGTCTTCGCGGCGTGCGCGATACAGACCGATGCCCGCGGCCTCCTCAAACAGGCGGCGCCGCTCCTCAGGCTTGAGCGCGAGGGCCACGTCCACCAGCCCTTGGCCGATGACAGTGTAGGTGCGCTCCGCCAGGCCCGTCTGCGCCAGGAGCTCTTCGATATCTTTCAGGCGCACGTGCTGGTCGTTGAGCAGGTACTCGTTGCCCCCGTCGCGGTAGGCGTGACGCGCAATGGCCACTTCGGTGTAGTCGATCGGCAGCCCGCCGTCGCCGTTGTCGAAGGTGATCGTGGCGGAGGCCATGCCGGCGCGTGGCCGTTGCTCGGAGCCGGCGAAGATCATGTCCTCGGTCTTCTTGCCGCGCAGCAGGCTGTAGGATTGCTCGCCCAGCACCCAGCGGATGGCATCGGCGATGTTGGATTTCCCGCTGCCGTTGGGGCCGACGATGGTGGTGATGCCTTCGGCGAACTCGAAGTGGGTCTTCGAGGCGAAGGTCTTGTAGCCGTGGAGTTCGAGAGACTTCAGTCGGGTCATAGGATGCGCGCCGCGGGGCACGCAACGCCCCGCCAGCGTGGCGGGGTGTGCTCTTTATTATAGCACGGCCCCCACCGGTGGTGGTTGCCGGCGCTCACGAGGTTGGGGGTGGGGGCGCAGGCGTACTTGCCGATGTGACGTGCGCGGCACCAATCGGCGGGTGAGGCGGCAGAGAGACGTGCTCATCATGGAGGTTCGCATGTCGGCGCCCTGGCTCTACCTGCTCTCGACGGCAGCGCTCGGGGTGACATCCTATGTGCTCTTCCGCGTTCGCACGCACGCGGCACGAGTATATGGAGAAGGGCAAGCTATCACGCCTGCCGAGCGTCCTCCAACTCATCGTGTGGCTGGTGTACGCAGCGATACCCTACATCTACAACCCGCCGTGCTGGCCGTACGTGTGGAGTTGTCGGCCGTGGGCGCCCGCGGCCGCGGCGGGCATCGGCTACGGGCTCACGGCGCTCGGCGCGCTCATCGGCTTCGGCTCGATGGCCTGGCTCGGGCTGCGGCGTTCGTTTGGCCGGCAGGTGGGTGGCCTGCTGCAATCGGGGCCATACTCGCTCTCGCGCAACCCGCAGATCGTAGGCGGAATGTTGATGGTTGTGGGTGTCGCATGGCTGTGGCCGTCGTGGTACGCGCTGGGTTGGGCCGTGTTGTCGCCGGTGATGTTTCATCCCATGGTGTTGACCGAGGAAGAACATCTGCAGCGCGCGTTCGGTGAAGGCTCCCGCCGCTACTGCGAACATGTCGCGAGGTACATCGGGCAAGGCAGACCCTCGCCTCGGTGAATCGCAGGAGGGAGATCCGACAGCATGCCCGCTTCATCGCAACCGGCTGACGAGTTCGCCTTCGCGCGGGCGCTCAATCCGATGGTTGCACATATGGATGCTGTCGTCGCGTCTCGTGCGCTGCGGGTTGCGTGCGCCGCGCGCGGGATTGGCGACCCGTGGCGCAGAGTGCGTGCGCTTGTGCCGACGGCGCTGCGCGAAACGCTGGCGCGCCTCCGCGCTGCGCACCTTTGCCGGGGATCTACCCCCCGAGGAGTTGGAGCGGCTGCTGGCACAGGTGGAGTCGATCCGTGATGAGTGGCTGCGCCAATCGTTGTGGGCTTCCCTCGCGGAGCACCTGCCGCGGCCGGCGCTCGAGCGCGCCAGGTGCGCTGGCGCTGGCCGACCTGGGGCATGCGCTGCCCGATTGGGAACCGGCGCTGCGTGAGGAAGCATTGGCCGAGGCGTGCAGCTTGGCCCAGCCGTTCGAACGAGCGGAAACACTGACCGGATTGTTGGCGGAGATGCCGGAGGAATTACGCGCACACGCCGCCGGCGAGGCGCTTGCCGCGGCGCGAGCCGTCAGCGACCCCGCGGTTCGGGCCGCGCTGTTGGCCGACCTGATCGAGTTCTTCCCCGAGGCAAGGGTGCGCGAGGTTCTGGGTGAGGCCGGGCGCGCGGCTCGCCAGGGCGAGGACCCGATCCTGCGCGCCGAGCGATTGAGCAGGCCGATCCCGTATCTGAACGAGGCCGAACGGGCTGCGGCGATCGGTGAGGTGCTGACGCCGTTTGAGGATAGGGCTTGAGGCTATCGCCGTGCGGTGCCTAGCTCGCAATGACAGAGGGGGATGATGGGGCGACCAACGGCAGATGCGTCTGTCATTGCCCGCCCCAGTGCTCTTGAGGGGCGAGCCCCCGCCCTGCAGGGCGTGGCAATCTGGACGGCCACAACGGCTACGCCTCTTGCTCTTGACGCTTAGCTGCTAGCGCACTCCAGGATTGCCTCGTCGGGCAGCGCCCTCCTCGCAATGACAGAGAGAGCGCACAACCATCTAGAGAAACGCGGCGCGACCAGGCCGCGCAGCACGTGCATGCCATTCTCTGGTACGCTTAGCCCATGTCGGTCTTTGGACCCGCGCTTCTCATTTGCGCACTCGCGCTTAGCTGGCCGGTCTTTGAACTGGCCGCGGCGCGGCTGATCCCGGCGAGCTTCGCAGGGCGCGCACAATGGGCAGCTGGCTTGAGCCCGTGGTTGCGCAACCTCGGGCTGCCGTATCTGGCGCTCATGCTCGGCGCCGTCGCCGCGCGGGATATGGGCCTGCGCGGGCACAGCCTGCTCGATTGGGTATTCGGCTTGCTGCTGGCGGGCGGCGTAGCGGCTCTCGGTTGGACGCTTCGCCAGGCGCAGACCTGGCCGGAGGCCACGCAGACTGCGCTCGACGAGGTACGCTGGGCGCTCTACCGTGCGCTTGCGTGGGGCTGGAGCGGGTCGCTCGTTGTCGGCCTGCTGGCGGGGTTTGGGGTATCCCTGGTTGAGCGCGCGCTCATGCGAGCAAGCGAGACCGGTAAGCTGCGACTGGTTCGAGACGACGGGCCATGGCTTGTGCGCTCGCTGACTTCGGCCGCTATGTTTGGAGTCGCGCACAACCTCTGGCTCAACGTCCTGGCTCGCCTGGCCGCGCCGGCAGGTCGTGCACTGTGGCGCCTGAGGCAAGGTCAACCGGCTGATGCGCCTCGCGCGCCGCGCGGCTAGCGTTTTCGTGGCCGGCCCACGGTGACAGTGCCGGCAGGACGGGCACGCATGCCCTTCGCACAAGATATCTACTACGCCCACTCTCCCCGGGCATCCGGTAGCGAGGGCACGCCCCCGCTGGTTCTCATTCATGGGGCGGGCGGTTCGCACCTGCACTGGCCGCGCGAGCTGCGCCGTCTGAGCATCACCGATGTGTCCGCCCTCGATCTGCCGGGGCACGGCAAATCGGAGGGCGTGGGGCGCCAGAGCGTCGCGGCCTACGCCGAGTGCCTGCTGGAGTGGATGAGGGATGCCTGGGTGCAGCGACCGGTGCTTGTTGGGCACTCGATGGGCGGGGCCATCGCCCTGCAGGCGGCGCTGGATGTGCCCTCGGCGCTCTCGGGCCTGGTGCTGATCAGCAGCGGCGCGCGCCTGCGGGTCGCCGAGGCCATCCTGCAAGGCACGATGAGCGAGGAGACGATGGCCCAGGCGATCCAGGTCATCGTGGAGTGGTCGTACTCCGCCGGCTCGGCGCGCGCCCTGCGCGAGCTGTCCGCGCGCAGCCTGCGGGAAACACGCGCGACGGTCTTGCACAACGACTTCGTCGCTTGTGATAGGTTCGACGTGATGGCCCGGTTGAGGGAGATCCTGCTGCCGGTGCTCGTCGTGTGCGGAAGCGAAGACCGGCTGACGCCGGAGAAGTACGCGCGCTACCTGGCTGGCCATCTCCCTGATGCAGATAGCCTGAACCGCGCGGGCACGATGGCTCAGGCGATTCTTTTCCTCCGGAGCCAGCTCGGCCAGGGTCAGCCCGCGGCCTCGCACCAGGAAGAGCGGGTCGTACCCGAAGCCATTCGCTCCGCGCTCCTCGAGAAGTATCTCACCCTCGCACACGCCTTCGGCGTACTGTATGGAGCCACCCGGGTGAGATAGCGCCACCCAACAGCGAAAGCGCGCCGGGCGAGGGGGCGCCGTTCTGCTTAGCCTCTCGCGCAAGTACGCGCGCCGGCGGGCATCGTCCGCACCCTCGCCGGCGTAGCGCGACGAGTGAACGCCCGGCTCGCCGCCTAGCGTATCCACCTCCAATCCCGAGTCGTCTGCAAGGGTGAGCAGGCCCGATGCCTTTGAGAAGGCCAACGCTTTGGCCCGCGCGTTTCCGCGATAGGTTGGCGCGTCCTCTGGAACAGTGAGACGCAGGCCGAGGTCGGCAGGGAAGACCAGGTGTGCAGGCAGCGCGGCGAGCAACTCGCGATACTCGCGCATTTTGCCGGGATTGACCGAGGCCACCAGGAGGCGTGTCTGAGTCTGCTTGCGCATGAGGACCCGAATCTCACCCGGCCCGTCTCCGTCCACCGCTCTCCAACCCGGGACTGTTAGTCATACTCACCTAGTCCAGCCGCCGGGCAGGATGAAGACCCCCAGAACCACAAGGGTCAGTGACCCGACCACCGCCAGCAGCGAGTTGCGGAAGCGCAACGCCGACGGGGCAGTCCCCCAGGCGCATGGGCAGATGGGCGACGATGGCCGCCAGGAACATAGTTAGACCGTGCTCCAGCCGGTAGAGCGGGATAGCCGGCGCCGGCCAATCCATTCCACACAAGGAAAATGACGCCCACGAGGACCTGTGCGTCCATCAGGCCGCTGAAGGTCGAGGCCAGCGCGCGATCCACGCGTCCGAATTCGGCGCTTCGCTGCCGGGCCGGAAGGTAGCGGACGATGGAGGCCGCTGCAACGGCGACCAGGACCCAACGCAAGATGGAGAGGAGATCGAGCAGGAAGGTCATGGATGGGCTCTCCTTCGGTGCTGCACGGGCGGCCCCGCGGTCGGGAGCGTAATGCTCGCCATGCGCCCATGATACCCCGGACAACGCGTGCAGGCGGCCGGCGCGTCGCAGGACCGTGGGCGAGCCACGAGGCGGAGTGCCCGGCTGAGATCGTCTGACGTACCGAGAGACTTGCCGGGCCAGCCGATTGGAGATCGCTTGCCGCGAGGTTATACTTCCGGCATCTTGTGAAGGGTGAAACGAAAATGCGCCGCTGGCAACTCTGGTTCGGGGTGCTGGTCAGCGCGGGGTTTCTGTACCTCGCATTGCGCGGCTTGCACCTGGGCGACCTGTGGCTGGTCGTGCGAGCGGCCAACTATTGGTGGCTGATCCCCGGCGTGGCGGTCTATTTCCTTGCCGTGTGGGCGCGGACCTGGCGCTGGCACTTCCTCCTGCGCCCGCTCCAGAAGGTGCCGCTGCAACGCCTGTTTCCAATCGTCGCCATCGGCTACATGGGCAACAACATCTACCCGGCGCGGGCCGGCGAGGTGCTGCGCGCGTACATCTTGCGCCGCAAAGACGGCATCCCCTTCACCGCTTCCTTTGCGACGATCCTGGTCGAGCGCGTGTTCGATGGCGTGGTGATGCTGCTGTTCGTCTTTGTCAACCTGCCCGAGCTGGCGCGGCTCACGGCAGAGTCCGGCTTCGTCGGCAGCATTCAGCAGTTGGCGTTGATTGGGACGGCGGCCTTTGTGGGCGTGCTGCTGGTCTTCCTGCTGGCGGCGATGTTCCCGCGCCGCACGATGAGCGTCGTCGCGTGGTTTATTGCGCGAATCGTGCCGCAGGCATGGCGCTCGCGCGTGGAGCCGATCGCCGCCCGCTTTCTGGACGGCCTGACCTCGCTGCGTTCCCCGCGTGATGCGCTGATGGTGTTCATCACTTCGGTCGTCGTGTGGCTGCTCGAGACGGGCAAATACTGGTTTGTCATGCACGCCTTCCCGTTCAAGGTCAGTTTTTTCGCGCTCATGCTGATGAATGGCATCGTCAACCTGGCCACCACCATTCCTTCGGCGCCGGGGTACGTGGGCACCTTCGACGCGCCGGGGATTGCGTTGCTTGTGGCGTACGGTGTGCCGCAGGCGCTGGCCGCAGGCTATACGCTGGTGCTGCACGCGGCGCTGTGGCTGCCGATCACGCTGCTTGGCGCGTGGTACATGACGCGCGAGAGCCTTTCGTGGGCCTCGGTGCAGGCCGAGGTCGGGCGCGAGGCAACTCCTCCGGGCGGAACGGTTGCCCCGTCCCCGTAAACTTGTGTCATTGCCTGCCCCGGTGCTCTTAAGGGGCGAGCCTCCCCTCTTTAGGGGGCGGCAAGCTCGCCTTCCACAACGGGTACGCCTCTTGCTCGTGATGCCCAGCTGCGAGCGCCCGCCAAGATTGCTTTGTCGCAATGCTCCTCGCAATGCCAGGCTAACGCAAAGCGGCGCGCAACACGTTTGCGCGCCGGTTATTGTGAGGAGGGCGGGCCTCGCCGCGCGCGGCAGACGCGCGCAGCCCCGCTTCTACTTCAGTTCGTCGTCGATGATTGAGGTGAAGGCTTCCAGGGGTTGGGCGCCCACCAGCGGGCGGCCGTTGATAAAGAAGGTGGGCGTGCCTCGCACGCCGACCTTGAGCCCGTCGCGCTGGTCGGCATCCACTTCGTCGTTGGTCGCAGCGCGCGCAACGCATGTGGCGAAGCGTTCGAGGTCGAGCCCCAGGCGCTGGGCGTAGGCAGTGCGTGCCTCGGCGCTCAAGCCGAGGTCGCCCGTGAAGAGCAGGTTGTGGTATTCCCAGTACTTGCCTTGCTCGCCGGCGCACGTGGCGGCGATGGCCGCCGGGCGCGCTTCGGGATGAATCTCGTCGAGCGGGAAGTCGCGATACACGAAGCGCACTTTGGTGCCGTAGGTGGCGATGAGTTCGCCGAATACCTGCGCCTGCCACACTCTGCAGTACGGGCACTGGTAGTCGCTGAACTCGATGATCGTCACCGGCGCATCCACGGCCCCCAGGCTCGGATCGTCGTCGACGCTGACCTCGACCCGCGAAGAACCGTCGCCGGCGGCCGCCTGAGTTGCGGCGGGCGGCGAGGACATGCCGCGCACGACGTAACCCGCGCTGAAGGCGATGACCGCGAGCAACAGGCCGCCCAAGATCAGGCGCAGCCTGCGAGTCGCCGGTGCCGACGGCGGGATGGCTTCAGAAGTCATACCCGCGATTGTATCATGCCCCCAAAGTTCGTTAAGGTTCGAGAATGCGGATGGTATAATCCGCACAATGGCCGCATCACCGGGTTGGTTGGAGGCGCTGCAGCGCACGCGTCGAGCCGCATTCGGGCGGCTCGCGGCACTTTTGGGCGCAGGCGAGATCACACCGGCCGTTTGGGAGGACGTGGAGGCGCTGCTCATCCAGGCGGACCTGGGCCCGGCCCTGGCCGCCAAGATCCGCGCCGAGCTGCAATCCGAGGCCGGGCGGCTTGGCCGCGTGCGCAAAGACGAGCTGCAGCGAGCGTTGCGGACCCAGCTTCTCGGCCTGCTTTCGTCAGCGCAGGAGTTCGTCCCCTCCCAGCGCCCGTCGGTCATCCTGGTGGTTGGGGTGAACGGCTCGGGCAAGACGACCACCATCGCCAAACTGGCCCAGCGCTTCCGCACGCGCGGCCATTCGGTGCTGCTGGCGGCTGCCGACACGTTTCGAGCGGCGGCCATCGAACAACTCGGGGAATGGGCGGCCCGAACGGGCGTGGAGGTGGTGCACGGCAAGGCGCAGGGCGACCCGGGCGCCGTGGCGCACGATGCCGCCCAAGCCGCGCTGGCGCGGGCGATCGACATTCTTCTTGTCGATACGGCCGGGCGCTTGCACACGCGCTTCAACCTGATGGATGAACTCAAAAAGGTGCACCGCGTTCTGGGCAAGGTGGTGGCGGGTGCACCCCATGAGACCTGGCTGGTGCTCGACGCGACAGGGGGCCAGAACGCGCTATTTCAGGCGCGTGCCTTCAAAGAGGCGGTGAACGTGACCGGCGTCATTCTGGCCAAACTGGATGGCTCGGCGAAGGGCGGGATGGCCTTCGCAATCCAGGCGGACCTCGGTTTGCCGGTGCGCTATGTCGGGCTGGGGGAAAAAAGCACCGACCTGGCCCTTTTCGATCGAGAGCGTTTTGTGGACGGACTGCTGGCGGTCGAAGGCGCGCCGCCCGGTCCGCTCGCGTGATTGGAGAGGATGCAATGGACAACCTTGCCGGACGCTTGAGTGTGGCACGCAGCAGACTCCAGAACCTTCTGGTGAGTCTTTGACCTGCCCAACACAGAAAAAACCTTGGCTGCGCTGGAGGTGCGCGCGGCCGACCCCAACTTGTGGCAGGACTCGAAGCAAGCCCGCGCGGTGATGCAGGACCTGGCGCGGGTGCGCGCCACGGTGCAGGCCTGGCGCGGGCTCGAACACCGCGTGGCCGAAGCCGACGAGCTGGCCGGGCTGGGCGATGCGAGCCTGCAGGCCGAGCTCGCGCGCGAGGTCCTGGCGATCGAAGGGGAAATCGACCGGCGCGAGCTGGAGGCCATGCTGGCGGGCCCTTACGTTGCGAGCAATGCCATGCTGGCGATCCACGCCGGGGCGGGTGGGACCGATGCGCAGGATTGGACGGCCATGCTGCAGCGCATGTACTTGCGCTGGGCCGAAAACCACGGCTGCGAAGTGGAAGTGCTCGACCTGACTGAAGGCGAAGAAGCCGGCATCAAGAGCACCACCCTGGCCATCAACGGCGAAAACGTGTACGGGTATCTGCGCGCCGAAAGGGGCGTGCACCGGCTGGTCCGTCTTTCACCGTACGACTCGGCCAACCGCCGCCATACGTCCTTTGCGCTGGTGGAGGTTTACCCGCAGGTGGAGGATGCCGGCGAGGTTGAGATTCCGGCGGGCGACATCAGGATCGAGACCTACCGTGCTTCAAGCGCCGGCGGGCAGAACGTGCAGAAGAACGAGACGGCCATCCGCATCACCCACTTGCTGACGGGCATCGTCGTCACCTGCCAGAACGAGCGCTCGCAGACCCAGAATCGCGAGAACGCCATGCGCGTGCTGCGCGCCAAACTCCTGGACGTGCAGCGCGAGGCGCAGGAGCGGCATCTGGCCGAGATCAAGGGCGCGCACATCAAAGCCGAATTGGGCAATCAGATCCGCTCCTACGTGCTCCACCCGTATCAGATGGTGAAGGATCACCGCACCGAATACGAAACTGGCAATACGGCGGCCGTGCTCAACGGCGAGATCGACCCATTCATCGAGGCGTACTTGCGCTCCACGCTGGGCGAAAAGCGCTAGCCGGCCTGCCGGGAGCACAGACGCGCCAGCGGCGCGCCCAAGACTCGGATGAGAGCCTAGCATGCCTGACCCTTGACCGCCCGCGTGCGGCCGGCGCACGCATGCCTGCCTTGGTGAGAGCGCACAGTGTGTGGCGGGCGACCCGCGCACGCCGCTCCTCAGGCGTAGCCGGGGGACTTTGTCTGCTCAAGCCTTTCGTGCATCCATTTGACTTGTGGTCGCGGGGCCGCCTCGATCGAGCTAGCCCCGCGTTTTTCATTTCGACACGCAGCGAGCGTGCGCTGGGCGCGGATGGGCTACTTGGCGGCCGATTGCACGGCCGCGCGGCGCGGCCGCCAATTCACCACTCCAATGCCTGCAACGATAAGAGCGGAACCCGCCATGAGGCGCCAGTCCGCGTGCTCGTTAAGGAACAAGATGCCCAGGATGAGCCCCACCACCGGGAAGACGTAGGTCACCATGGTTGAGCGCGTGGGTCCCCACTGGCGAATGAGATGGAAGTACAGAAGGTACGCGATGCACGAGCCGAGCAGCCCGAGCCAGACGAGGGCCACCCAGGTGAGCGGCAGCCTGGGGAAGCGCACGGGTGATTCGAAGACGGGCAACGCCAGCCACATGAAGAGATCAGCGGCGATGAGAGGCAGCATGGCACTGGCCAGCGGCGCTAGGTTGCGGATCTGCGTGCGCGCGAAGACTGAGGCGCCGGCGTACGAAACGGCCGCCAGGATCACCGCGCCTTGACCGAGCAGGCTGGCGTGGATCGTGCCTGGCTCCAAGTCCTTGCTGAGCAGGACCACCACGCCGGCAAAGCCGACGGCCAGCCCAAGCACGCGCGGCAGCGTGATGCGGTCGTCGTGAAGCGCAACGTGGGCGATGAGAATGGTGAACAGCGGTACCGTGCCGTTGAGAATCGATGCCAGCGAAGACGGGATGCGCGTCTCGCCCCATGAGATCAAAACGAACGGCAAGGCTGTGTTGATCAGGCCGAGCACCGCCATGGCCAGATACGTTCGTGGCGTGCGCGGAAGTGCGGGCCGCGCGACCGCCGCCACCAGCGCGAGGCCGAGCGCGCCGATGAGCACACGCAGCGCCACCAGCATGAACGGGCCGATCTCCTGGACGGCGACGTGGATCCACAAGAACGACGAACCCCAGATCAATCCGAGCAGCCAGAAGGCGCCCCAATCCTTCCAACGATTCACCAAGACCTCTCTTCGATCGGCATCGATCGTGCGGCGGGAGCGCGTGGATGTGAGATGGAGTGTGGGCGGGCGCGGTGGGACCCGGTTATGCGCCCTCGAGGCGCAACAGCCAGCGTTTGACCGCGACGCCGCGCGCGGCGGAGTAGCCGCCGAGCGCGCCGCGTGCGCCAAGGACGCGGTGGCAAGGGATGACGAGCGGCAGCGGGTTGGCGCCCAGCGCCTGGCCCACCGCGCGCGCGGCCTGCGGCCGGCGCAGCCTGCGGGCAATCTCGCCGTAGCTGGCTGTCTGGCCATACGGAATGCGCGCCGCCGCGCGCAACACGGCGCGCTGGAAATCGGTGAGCCCGCGAGTATCCAGGCGCAGGCGGAAGGTGCGGCGGCGGCCGCGCAGGTAGTCGCCGACTTGGCGGGCGGCGGCGCCGGCCGCACCGCGGCGCTTCTCGGGCAGCGTGCCCATGCGCCGAGCCACGCCCTTCGCGAAGCGCGCGGGTGAGCCGCCCAGACCGAGAGCCACCACCCCGCGTGGGCCGGCGGCCACATGCACCTCGCCGATCGGCGTGCGCACGGTCTCGTAGGCGATCTTCTCTGTGCTCCTCATCTCGGCCTCCCTTGGCGTTGGCGCATTAGACCATGCGGGCGAGTCACTGTCAATTGGCCCCAGGTGATGTGTGGCGCAAGCCGCTGCGCTGCGCGCAAGAGTGCGGGCAGCGAGGATTCCAAAAACGGCCATGCTATAATCGCGATGAAGCCCGTCCACATCGGAGCCCTCCTTGTTGCGAGCCCTATCGGTAGAGCAAACCATCGGCTTGGCCTCCGGCCTGCTCCTCGCGGGCGCGGCGGTCGCGCTACTCGCGGGGCTGGCAAAGCTGCGCGGCGCGCGCAACCGGCCGTTCTACCTCTTGCGGCGCGAAGCCTCGCAGGCCGGCTGGCGCATGATCTTCCTGGCCGGCGGGTTCGCGCTGCTGGCGTTCGTGGTGCGGCTGTTCGGGGCTCCGACCGTCTTCCGTTACGTGCCGCCGACGCCGACGCGCACCGGCACGCCCACCATAACCCTCACGCCGTCGATCACCCTCACCCCGTCGCGCACGGTCAGCCCCACCATCACCCGCACTCCCGAACCGACCAACACGCTGCCCCCGACGCCGACTCCGCGGCTGCCCTCGGCGCTGCTCTCCTCTTTCACCGGCATCGTCACCCCGCTGCCCGAAGCGGTCATCAGCCCGGTGACCGCGGCCCGCTCGTTCACCCGTGACTACCGGCCGCTGACCAATACCGACGTCTTCTTCAACCCGGTCCGGCGCATGTACGGCTTCTTCTCGTATGACAACATGTCGGACGGCGTGCAGTGGACGGCCATCTGGTACCGCGACAACGTAGTGGTGTACTACGAGACTCACCCGTGGGACGGCGGGCCGGGCGGGTACGGCTTCACCGAGTGGGATGTGACCCCGGATTTCTACTTGCCCGGGGCGTACGAGATTCAGATCTTTGTTGGGACGGAATTCAAGGCCGGCGGACGATTCACGATTGTCGGCGCGCCGCCGACAGCTACGATCACGCGCACACCGACGAGCACGCCCACGCCGTCGTTGACCCCCAGCCGCACGCCCACCCGGCCGTCGACGCGCACGCCCACGCCCACCAATACACGCGCGCCGACCGCGACCGAGACCACGCCCAGGCCGCGGCCCACCGCTACCGCGCGCCCCACGCTCACGCCCAGCCCCTCCTCCACACGCTGGCCATCGCCCACGCCCGACCGGCGCTGACGCAGCCCGAACGTCTGTTGCCCCTGCCATCGTGCTGATCGTCGTCCCCGCGCAAGCGGGGAACCGGGCGAGCATGTAAAGAATCGTCATATGTGATGAATGTGCATAACGGCCTGTGTGCGTGTGACAAGTGCCCGTCGTCCCCGCGAAGGCGGGGACCCAGAACACATGGACTCCCGATGGCGATGGCTTGAACTAGGGGAAGTGACGGCCCAGGATCGTGGCGGTTCCGTATCGCCGATTCGTCAGTTCACCTGGATTCCCGCTTTCGCGGGAATGAGGATCGAAAGTAAGCGTTTGCGTCACGCTCGCACGCGGGCAGTCGGTGTGCGAGTGTGATCGTGGTTTCCCCTCAGTGCGGGAATGAGAATCGATGCTGAAGGAGTGGTGGCACGTTCCGCGCGCCAGGAGTGGGCAACGTGCCACCCCCGGACCGCGTGTGGCGCGCCGGCCATGTTGCGGAGGGCGGGAATGCTGCGGCGCGTTTGCCACGCGCCTCCCCGCTTCTCTCTGATTCTGATCTTATGGGATGGGGGCGGGCGGATGGCTGAGCGCCACGGCCAGGCGCGCCGCGTGCATTGCATTGTTGCGCAGCAGGGTGAGGTTGGCGCTCAGGGTCTTGCCGCCGCTCTTGCGCGCGACGCGCGCAAGAAGGAAGGGCGTCACCTGATTGCCGCGTATGCCTTCCTTCTGGGATTCATCCAGCGCCTCGCGAATGAGTTGTTCCACCTCGTCGTGTGCCAACGCCGCATCGGCGGGGCACGGAACAGTGAGCAGCACGCCGCCGCTGCGCGGGAGCTGCCAATGATGGCGCGCGAAGACGGCGGCCTGCTCCACGCTTTCGACGCGCAGGCTCACGCGCAGTCCTGAATCGCGCGAATAGAAAGCGGGGAAGGCTTCGGTCTGATAGCCGAGCACCGGGACGCCGAGGGTTTCGAGCACTTCCAGCGTAGCGGGCAGGTCGAGGATGGATTTGGCACCGGCGCACACGACCACCACACGCGCCTGGGCCAACTCGGGCAGGTCGGTCGAGACGTCGTGCGGCTCGCGATGCACGCCGCCGATGCCGCCGGTGGAGAACACGTGAATGCCGGCTGCCTCGGCCGCGACCAGCGTGGCCGCGACCGTGGTGCCGCCCGATTGCCCGAGCAGATGGGCGGAGGCGATATCGCGCCGGCTGACCTTGACCGCCGTGCGGCTGGCGGCCAGGCGCTCGATCTCCTCGGCGCTGAGCCCGACGCGCAAGAATCCGTCGAGCATGGCCACGGTCGCGGGCACGGCGCCTTCGGCGCGCACGATGGCCTCGCAGCGCATGGCGATTTCGAGATTGTGCGGCGCGGGCAGGCCGTGGGTCACGACCGCGGTCTCGAGGGCGACCACCGGCCGGCCCTCGTTGATGGCGCGCGCCACGTCGGGCGAGACTTGCAGGAAGGGAATGGGCATCACCGCCAGCGCTTTCTAGATCAGGAGCTGATCGTACAACTTCTCAAGGGAGAGGTCGGGGGCCACGGTCGAGGACGAGCGCAAAGTCAGCGAGGCGGCCGAGATGCCCACGCGTACCGCTTCGTGAATCGGGATGTCGTTGAGCAGGCCAAATATCACGGCCGCGGTGAGCGCATCGCCGGCGCCGGTCGGGTCGAGGATTTGCGTGCGCAGCGCCGGCAGGTGGCCGTGATCGGCGGCGGTGGCATAGGCCACGCCGAACTCGGCAAGGGCGATGAGCGCCACATCGACTCCGCGGTGCACCAGGTCGCGTGCCGCCATCACCGACTGGGCCGGGTCGCCGCTGGGCAGAGTGTGCCCGAGCAGCACCTCGGCTTCGCCGGCATTGGGGGTGATGAGAAAAAGATCCTCCAAGTGCGGTGCAAGGCGGCGGGCCAGCGTTCGTGAGACCGGGTCGGCACTGATGGGCACGCCCGCCTGCTGGGCCAGATGCACGGCAGCGGCGATGGTCTCCGGCGCGAGGTTGGCATCCAGGAAAACCATTGCCGCGCCAGCGAAGAGGTGCGCGTTGGCCTGAAGCACGTCGGGCGTAATGGCATCCAGCGCGCGCATGTCGTCGAGGGCTAAATGGAGCTGGCCGGTCGAGTCGACGATGGCCAAGTAGGCGCCGCTGGGGCGGTCATTCAGCGTGAGCAGGGCCGAGGTATCCACGCCCGCATCCACCAGCTGCTGGTGCAGGTGCTGGCCAAAGAAATCGCTGCCGATGGCGCTGATGAGGGCGGTGGGCTGGCCCAGGCGGGCCAGGTTCTCTGCGACATTGCGCGCCACGCCGCCGCATGCCAGGCGGATGCGCGCCGGGTTTGAGGTGCGTGGCTCAAGCGGCCCGCCAACGTGGCCGACCATGTCGACTCCCGCGGCACCGATCGCCAGCACGCGCGGCGGTTGCTCGTCTTCCCTGGGCACGGCCATGCATTCCCTCGTGGGCCTGGCGGCGAGAGTGCGCAGTGCCGTGAAGTTTACTACAGCCTGGGCTGCGACCACGCTAGGGTCTGCGCATCGCGCACCCCGCCTGCGTGAACGGGCGATGCGATTCGGGTCTAGAATTAGCAGACCACCTTCACCGCGGCCGGCCGCACGCCCGTTACCCTGGGCGGCGTCGATCCGCGGTGCGTTGCAGCCCACATCTAGCGTGAGGCGGGAGGGATATGCGCTCCATTTTCTACCCCAGCAGCATTGTCGTCATCGGCGTCTCTGAGAAACCCGACAACCTGGCCCGCAACATTGTGGGCAACCTGCGCGCCTTCGGCTACGCGGGGGCGATCTATGCCGTGGGCCGCGAGCCCGGTCAAGTCCATGGCGTGCCCATCGTGACTTCGCTCGAAGAGGTGCCCGACCACATCGAGCTGGCGGTGATCCTCACCCCGGCTCACCTTGTGCCCGGCATGATGGAAACGTGTGCGCGCAAGGGAACCCGCCGCGTGGTGATCGAATCCGGCGGTTTCAGCGAGTTCTCGGCCGCGGGACGCCAACTGGAGCAGCGGCTGGTGGAGATCGCCGCGCAATACGACATGCGTTTCGTCGGCCCCAACTGCATCAGCGTGGTCAACCTCGAATCCGGCGTATGCCTGCCCTTCGCGCAACTGGAGTCGGCCGATTTGCGTCTGGGGCCGGCCTCGGTCATCTCGCAAAGCGGCGGGGTTTCGGTGACTTACCTCACGCGCCTTTCGGCGGGCGGCGTGGGCGTCAACAAGGGCGTGAGCATCGGCAACAAGACGAACTTGGACGAGGACGGGCGGCGCCTGGTGGAACTGGCGCGCTCGAGCCCCAAGCCGGTGGTGGTGCAGAAGGCCAACCGTGGCCAGGCGGCACGCGCGGTGGCGCTCTCGCACACGGCGGCGTTGGCCGACGACGACCGGGTGGTGGATGCGGCGCTGCGTCAGGCGGGCATCCTGCGCGCCGAGAGCTTCCGCGAGGCGGTCGCGATCGGTCAGGCGCTGGCGCTGCCGCCCGTCACCGGGCGCGACCTGGTCATCATCAGCCGCTCCGGCGGCCACGCGGTGATTGCGGCGGACATGGCCGAACGCCTGGGCTTCCGCCTGATGGCGCTGCCTCAGGATTTCGTCGACGCGGTGCGCGCGATGTTCCGCGCAGACGTCATTGCCCCGACCAACCCGCTCGACCTGGGTGTGATTTTCGATTTCAACTTGTATGCCGACATCGTGGCGCGCTGCCTGGAAGTGCTCGCCCCGCATGCAGTGCTCCTGATCAACACCTACGGCGAAGCCGAAGCGGAAAGTGCTCATCGATTGGCGGGACGCGTGAAGGAAATCATGCACAACACCGGGCGGCCGGTGGCGTTCTGTGCCTACTCGCGCGCCGATGATCGCGAACGAATCCAAAACGAATTCGGCATGCCGGTGTACAACGACCTGGAGGAGGCCCTGATTGGGCTGGCTGCCTCGCGCGCGAGGCAGGCGTGGCTGAGCCGCCACGCTGCCCAGCCTCGCGCGCCGGTACCAAGTGCGCCTGCCTCCGCCGTGGACGCGTCGCGCCAGGGGCTGGTGCTCCCGCCCAACGCGCTCGCGTTGTGCCAAAGCTATGGGATCGCGCCAGCCGCCTTCGAGGTGACGCGAACGCCCAAGTCGGCGGCACGCGCGGCGGCGCGCCTCGGGTTCCCGGTGGCGCTCAAAGCAATCTCGTCTGAGCTTGTGCACAAAACCGATCGCGGCGGCGTGAGCCTTAACCTGGGCAGCGAGGCAGAAGTTGCCGCCGCAGCGAAGGTGATGGGCGACCGCCTGCGGCCCAAAGCCGCACAGGATGAAACGCTTGGGTTTATGGTGCAGCACATGGCGGCCCCCGGGATCGAGCTGATCCTGGGTGGCAAGCAGGATGCGCTGTTTGGGCCGGTGGTCATGCTAGGCATCGGGGGTGTGTACGCGGAGATCTTCAAGGACGTCGCTTTCCGGCTGGCGCCACTGACGCCGCTCGAGGCCGAGGATATGCTGGAGGAACTGCGCGGAGCAGCTCTGCTGCAGAGTGTGCGCGGAGGGGCGGCGGCGGACCGCGAAGCGCTGCTGCGTGCCATACTCGATTTCTCGCGCCTGGTCGCGGAGCACCCCGAGCTGAGCGAGGTCGAAATCAATCCGCTCATCATCTCGCCCAGCGGGGCCATTGCCGTGGATGCGCGTGCGGTCGCCGTCGCGAAAGAGCCGCAGGCCGGTTAGCGGACGGGAGCCAACCTGTGAGCGTCGCCTTGCCCGAATTGATCCAGGCCATACTGCGCGATTATGCGCTGCCGGTTTTCGGACACCACGGTGTGGCGCATTGGGCGCGCGTGCTAGAGAACGGGCTGGCGCTCGCGCCGCGCACCGGTGCCAACGAAGACGTGGTGCGCCTCTTCGCTGTGATGCACGACTCGCGGCGGGTGAACGAGGCGGTGGATCACCTGCACGGCCGCCGCGGCGCGGATTTTGCCGCCTCACTGCGCGGCGCCTGGTTTGATCTGCCGGATGCGGACTTTGAATTGCTCTACCAGGCCTGCGCACTGCACACCGACGGGCTCACCACCGCCGACGTCACCGTGCAAACGTGCTGGGACGCAGACCGGCTCGACCTGGCGCGCGTCTTCATTCAGCCGCGGCCCGAATTCCTGTGCACCGATGCGGCGCGCGACCCGCAGCTCATGCGCTGGGCGGTCGGGCGTGGAGCGCAGCGCGTCGTGCCGGCCCTCGTCGCGGAGGTCTGGCACATCCGCTTGCCCACGCCGCGCGAAGGCTGATAGAGCCGTTCCCCGTTCAGCATTCCCATGGCCTCCTATCTGGTGGTAGAGTCACGCCGAGTTCCGCGCGCGGCGGGTTGATCCGGGCCTGCCCGCGCGTGAGGAGGGAGGCGGCATGAGGAAGATGGCGGCTCTGGCGGGTGTGCTGGCTGGCGCGCTGTTGCTGGCCGGGTGCACATTGAATCTCCCTGGGGTGAATGTCGCCCCGCCAGGCGAGCCGACGTCGACCGTGGCGGCGACGGCGAGCGCAACAGCTTCCGTAACGCCGATCACCACTGCCACGCTGCCCCAGCCAACGCTGACCGCAACCACAACGCCCGCGCCTGCCGGCCCGCCCATCGAAAAACTCCAGGCCGGGCTCGAGATCACGGTCCGCACCATCCGCATGGTGGATGCCGCAAGCGGCTGGGCCATCGGCGGGCCGGCCACGGCGAGCGACCACATCCTGCGAACGAGCGATGGCGGCGCCACCTGGCGCGACGTCTCACCGCCCGCAGCCGAACAACCCGGGACGCGCATGACGGCGGTGGGTGCCTTCCGCGATTCGTCGACGGCCTGGGTGGCGTACTCACTTGCAAGTCCGGGAGAGACGCCGCAGGTGGCGCTGATCTGGCGCACGCAGGATGGCGGGGCAACGTGGACCGCGAGTGCGCCGCTGGATATCAACCCCCTGATGGGAATCTACCAGCCCTCGCATTTGCTCTTTGTTGACGCAGACCACGGCTGGCTGTTGGTGCACGCCGGGGCGGGCATGAACCACGACTACATTGCCATCTACCGCTCCACGGATGGCGGCCGCCAATGGTCAAAAATCGTTGATCCCTTCGTGACTGACAACGTGCAGAGCTGCTACAAGACGGGCCTTCTCTTCACCACGCCGCTCGAA
This sequence comes from Chloroflexota bacterium, assembly GCA_026389925.1. Lineage (GTDB taxonomy): Bacteria > Chloroflexota > Anaerolineae > Anaerolineales > RBG-16-64-43 > RBG-16-64-43. The sequence continues at coordinate 14,700 of JAPLGX010000184.1, read as the reverse complement.
GGGTGGATGACGGGTGATTGCGGTGGCGTGGCACCGGGGGTGCTGTTCTTCCATACTCCGGATGGCGGCGAGACCTGGGACCTGGTGCGCCTGCCGCCCCCACCCGAGACGCCCGATCTTTTCGAGCGCTCGGATGTGGCATGCGGCGCGGACTCCCTATCCTTCCCCGACCCGCAGCACGGGCGCATGGTCGTGACCTGCCGCATGTACAACGAGACTCCCTCTCCGGATGTGTACTACCTGTACGTGAGCGAGAGCAGCGGACGCTTGTGGCTGCCGATGAGCTTCCCTGGCGAGCGGGCTGTGTTCCTCACGCCGGACCTCGGCTGGGCGGTGGGCCCCGTTGTGCGGCGCACGAGTGACGGCGGCAACACCTGGAGCGAGATGGGCAAAGTGAAGTGGCAAGGTCAATTCAGTTTTGTGAGCGACACACTGGGTTGGGCGGTGTCGCGCGCGCAGGAGGAATACGCGTTCGTCGCAACCCGGAACGGCGGACGCGATTGGACGATTCTCAAACCCGAGACCGTTGCGCCCTGAAGCGAAGACTCTCGAGGCAACAAGAGTTTCCAGGAAGAGGGCACAGCATGCCTTACGCATGACTGCCCGCGAGAGTCATGCGTACACGTCCCGTCAGCGATCGACGCCCATGTGCTGCGTCCGGACGGCGCGTGATGCGCGCTGGTGCATGTGAGTCAAAGAAGAGGGGCTGCCTCGCGAAGGGGCAGCCCCAGTCTGTCTCATTCCCCCGAGGCAGCCGCGCGGCTAAGGGCTGTTGCGCAGCACGAGCGGCAAGAAGATGCGGTAGACCACCTCGCTGAAGGCCGACCAGAACCCGCCACCGACCTCGTACGAGCCGCTGCTCATCTGGCCGGCATCCGGCTGGCCGATGGTTCCGGCAAGCGAGTAGTCGCCGCCGGTACTTGCGCCGCCGCCGCCGTCGATTGTGGACCAGGTCAGCTCGTAGCCGCCGCCGGATTGTGCCAGGGCAGGGACCACCAGTGCCAGAAGGGCGAGGCAGGCGAACATTGGTGTGATGCGTCTAGCGTATCTCATGGCTCACTCTCCTGTGTGATCCCATCGCTACGGCTGATACGCGACGAACTTGATGACCTCGACATAGTCGTAGTCGGAGCATATCTCCGTGCCGATATTCTCGACGCGCACCCACCACTTGTTCTGGTTGAAGCTGGGTCCCGCATCATTGAGTGCCTCTGCCCAGACCCAGGCGCGGAGCTTTGTGTTCGGGCTGAAGTATGAGTTGTAGGTGGTCGCCAGATAGAAGGCCGGGCCCGTGATGGTCTCGATGGCGATGTCCCTATAGTTACCTGGCGCCAGCCCGGTGAGCATTTCGCCGTAGTTGTAGATGTAGGGTAGGGTAAGAAGGCCGCTCACCTTGGCAGGGCCGTTGACCGAAAGCATGTATGACCCCGGGCTCATCGTGCCAATGCCGACATGTCCCTCGCTGTCGGCGTAGACGGCATTGCTCGGGGTTCCATCTGAGGCACTGAGCGAGGAATGGGCATGCGTGGCGGTGGCTAGGTCTGTCAGGTGGACGCCGTCGAGCATGTCGGCGTCAAGCCCCGAACCCGCGCCATCGTCATCGAGTATCTCGTCCAGAGCTGAGCCGTCGAAAATATCTTCCGCGACGATGGTTCCATTGGCGATGTGGGAGCTCGTCACGCCCCCGGTGGAGAGGCTGATCGTCCCGCTCGTGGTGATCGGCCCGCCGGTCAGCCCTGCACCGGTTGCCACGGAGGTCACCGTGCCGCTGCCCACATCGTCGGTGTCGTCGGCAAAGCCCGCCGGCACACCCGTTAGGCCCGACCATGGAGCGCTGAGCGCCGCATCGGCCAAGGTGGCGCTGTCGGCGACCAGCGCCGATTCCGCCTCGCCAGCCTCAGGCGCGTATAGCGCGTATGGAGCCGGAGTGATGGGCTGGCGCGGGGCGAGAGGCACATAATCCGGATCGCCGGTGCACTGAACGGCGATCTCGAGCCAGCGCGCCTCCCCGGCAAATGCGCTCGAGCCGAAATCGAGATCCTCGATCGTGAACAACCCTCCCGTCACGGGGAGGCTCAGCCGGGTTTCGGTCGTGCCAATCTGACTGCCCGCACTGAGCGAATCCCACAACGAGAACTTGAAGTTGCAGTCGTCAGTAAGCGGCTCACCTGCGCGCTTGAGCTGGCCCTGGTAGGTGAACCCGCTGCCCAGCGCGTCAGCCAGCGGGCGCGCCTGAGGTGCGCGTTGCGGCGAGGCGCCAACGCTGCTTGCGCCGAGCACCAGGACGAATAGCACAACTAGGGAAAGAGTGGTGCGGATGCGATGCATGACGGCCTCCTCAGCCAGGTGGTGGACCCGAGGGACGAGTTCGCCGTCATGAATGCCAGGGAATCACATTGCCGCCGGAAATCCCCCTCGACGATGTAGACGGCGACGAACCTGCGGATTCCGGCGGCAGGCGATTCTCATTCTATGGAGGATGAGTGGGGGTTTCTTGACGGATTCCCACCGTTCGTATTGCGGGGAGCCAGCCTCGCGCAAGGAGTCGGCAAGAGAGAGCGCTGGCCAACCCCGCCCAGCCCCGAGAAAGGCGAGCTACCCACTCGCCATTTGCCTCGGGCAAGGCAGTTTTGGAACCGGGCGCCTTAGCCAACCTGCCGCGGGCGATACTGCAGCGCCTTGGCCAGGTGCGCCGGGCGGATGACCTCCGCGCCCGACAGGTCGGCGATGGTGCGGGCGATCTTAAGCACGCGGTGATACGAACGCGCGGTGAGCTGCAACTGGGCCATGGCGGTTCGCAGCAGAGCCGTGCCCGCCTCGTCCAGTTTGCAGAAGCGGCGCACCTCGGCCGGCAGCATGTCGGCCACTGAGTAGACACGGGTCACATCCAGAGCTTCATTGAGGGTCAGGCGCGACAAGATAAAGGGCAGCGCGCGCGCCAGCAGGGTCTTGCCCGCAGCGGGCGGCCCGGCCATGAGCACGTTGTGCACGCCGGCCGCGGCCACCTCCAAGGCGCGCTTGACGTGCTCCTGCCCGCGCACTTCGGAGAAATCCGTCAGCGGGGGCAGGTCGGCCTCGATCGGCTCGGGCTGGGTGCGCAACGCGGGGATGGTGAGCCGCCCGCCGAGATGCGCGGCGAGCTGTGCCAGATTCTCGATCGGGATGACTTCGACATCCGGCACAAGCGCCGCCTCGCGCGAGTCGACGGCCGGCACGTACATGCGCGGGATGGCCTGACGCCGCGCCAGCGCGACAATCGGCAGGACGCCGCGCACGTGGCGCACGCTGCCGTCGAGCGAGAGCTCGCCGACGACCATTGCGCCTTCGAGGCCGGCCAACGGCACCTGGCCGGAGGCGGTCAGTACGCCCAGCGCGATGGGCAGGTCGTGCGCCGGGCCTTCCTTGCGCAGCGAAGCCGGGGCCAGGTTGACCGTGACCCGTCGGTGAGGAAACGACAGGCCGGCGTTCTTCACGCGCGGCCTGCACCCGCTCGCGGCTTTCTTGCACCGCGGTGTCGGGCAGCCCCACCACGATGAAGGAGGGCAGGCGAGGCGGGCGGTGCGCAGGTCCCCCTGAGGCAGACCGGAGTCTGTGAAGCGGCGCGCGCTTGAGTGTCTAGCCGCGGGTTCAGCCAGCGTCAAGCGGCGAGGCGGGCGGATCGCGCCGGGCGGCGCGGCGCCGCGCCAACTCCTCGTTCAGCGCGCGATGCACACTGCGCGTGATGGGGAAGGCTGCCGCCGCGGCGATGGCCGCCACTAGCAGCGCCGCCGGGACCCACGTGCTGAGCGCGCGGATGCCGAGCAGCGCCGCCGGGGCCTGGGTCGGGGCATTGGGCTGGTAGCCGGTGAGTTCGAGCACCCAGCCGACCGAGGCCAGGGCGAGCGATGTGCCCAGTTTCTGGATGAACCCGGACAGCCCGCCGAACACGCCCTCCTGACGCTCGCCGCTTTCGTACTCCACCGACTCGAGGACATCCGCACCCATCGCGGCCGGCAGGACATGCGCTGCGGATACGCCCAGGCCAGCCAACACTGCGACGATGAAAACGGGCACGACCGCCGCCGCCGGCACCCACCACAACGCCACGTGCAGCACCGCCCACACCGCGGTGGCGATGACGAAAGCCCACTTCTTCTCGAAACGCCCGGCCAGCCAATTGACGACCGGCAGGAAAAATGCCGCGCTGGCCAGGATCGTCGCCAGGAAGATGGGCGTGTCGGCTTCGCTCACCTTGGTCCAGTAGATCAGGAAGTAGGCGAACACGGCTTCGACCATCGCGATGGCCAGCCAGGCCAGCCCGTTCAGGAGGAGCGACAACCAGAAGCCGCGGTTGCGCAGCAGTACTCGCACCGAACGGGCGATACTGGCCGTGCCCGCAGATTGGAAGTCTGCGCGCTCGCGCACGACCGCCACCAGAACGAAGTAGGGCACCATGCTGACCAGGCCGATGCCGATGCCTGCCCACTGGAAAGCGGCCCGCATCGAACCGGCAGCCTCGAACACGAACGGCAAGGCCACCGCCGCCAAGAGGCCGGTCACGATCGACACGCCGGCGCGATAGGTGACGATCGACGTGCGCTCGTCCGTGTCGAGCGAGATCTCGGGGGTGAGAGCGTAATACGGACCTGAGACGAAAGTGTACGCCAGGTCGAAGAGCAGGTAGACCACCAGGTAGTAAGCGGCGCGCGCAGTGGAAGCGGCCAGGGGCGGGACGAACCACAGCAGCGCGTAGAACACGGCCATCGGCACCGCGCCGGCCAGCATGTACGGGCGCCGCCGCCCGAACCGGCCGCGCGTGCGATCGGAAAGCACGCCCACCAATGGATCGTTGACGGCATCCCAGATGCGCGCGATGAGAAGAATCGTTCCGGCGACGCCTGGGCGGACCCCGGCGACGTCGGTGAGGAAGAAGAGGAAGTAGAAGGGGAGGACCGTGCCGACCGCCACCGAGGGTGCAAACTCGCCCAGGGCGAAAACCAACTTGTGGTACCACTTCAGTTTGCGATCGCTCGCGGAAAGCTGCATCAGGCGGCTCCTCGGCAACGGATAGTCCCCACGCAAGGCTTAACACGTGCGGAGCACAGGAAGAAACGAGTTTAGCCTGAGCGCGTTCTCGTGGCAATCAGGTACTCGGTAAGTGTGGGCCGGTGGGGTTGTGGAGGCGAGTGGGGATGCCCCAGCGATCGGTGCAGCCAGGGCCAGAAGCCACGCGCGCTGACAAGGCCGCGAGGGTTTTTCGCGAGGGCGCCAGAATGGCGCCGGAGCAAATCCCCAGACGGCCCGAGCAGGCGCCGGGCATGGGATCCATTGTCCAGTGTTGCGTGGAGTTGCAGTACGTGCGCGTGAAAGAGGCAATCGAAAGACTCTTCCCTTGGATTCATCCGGAAAGGGGAGGAATTTCGTATAATACAGATGGACATTGACGCCAAATGTCCCTGGGGAAAACACTGAGGACACAAAATGCGCATCGTCGTCTGCATCAAACAGGTGCCTACGGCCGACCGCCTGCAATTCGACAACCAAGGGCTGCGCCTCGTGCGCGCGGGCGTGCCGAACGAGATCAACCCATTCGATCGTCGCGCGCTGGCGCAGGCCATTGCGTTGCGCGAGCAGCACGGCGGCGAAGTCATCGTGCTCACGATGGGCCCCGAACAGGCGCGCGAGGCGCTGTACGAAGCCCTGGCTTCGGGCGCCGATCGCGCGGTTCACTTGCAGGGAAAAGAGTTCGCCGGATCGGACACTCTGGCCACCGCTCGCGCCTTAGCGGAGGCCTGTCGCCACATCGGGTTCGACCTGATCTTGTGCGGCAAGTACACCACCGACGGGGAGACAGCCCAAGTGCCGGGGATGGTCGCGGAAATCCTGGACCTGCCCCAGGTTTCGGGCGTGACGCGCCTTGAAGCCAACGCCAAGCTCGACCGGGTGAGCGTGACGCGTGAGGTGGATGACGGCCTGGAGGTCGTCGAGGCCAGGCTGCCAGCGGTGCTCACCGCCAGCGAGCGGTTGATCAAGCCGATCAAGGTGACGCCTGAGATGCTGGCCGCCGCTCGCAGCCGGCCGGTGGAGATGTGGGGGGCGCGCCAGCTCGATCTCGACCCGGTGCTGCTTGGCGATTCGGGCTCAGCGACGTGGGTCAGCGCGGTCCGCGAAGTCGTCTCCCGCCGCAAGCGAGTGATCCGCTCGGCGCACGAGGGCGCGGAAGGGGTAGTGGATGCAACGGTGCACGACCTCCTGGCCGAGGGACTGTTTGGGCGATGGCGAGCCACGGCCAGCGAGGCGCCGCCGATGGCACATGCTGCCCGCTCGGCCGATCGCGCGGTGTGGGTCATCGCCGAGATGCACCAGGGCACGCTGCGTCCGGTCACGTTTGAGATGCTGGCCGAAGCGCGTCGCGTCGCAGCCCGCCTGGGCGGGCCGGTGGCCTGCGTGCTCATCGGGCACGAGGTGGCCCCGCTGGCTTCGCTTGCCGCGCGTCACGGCGCTGAGACTGTTTACGTAGCGGATGCCGAGCCGCTGGGTGAGTTCTCGCTCGAGCAATATACGCACGTCCTGGCCGCCGCCATTCGCGCGCACCGACCGTACCTGGTGTTGCTGGCTTCGACCTCGAGCGGCCGAGATCTCGCCCCGCGCGTTGCGGCGCGGCTGGAGATCGGCCTGACCGGCGATTGCCTGGGCCTGGAGGTCGACGATCAATCGCGCATCGTGCAGCTCAAGCCGGCCTTTGCCGGCAGCCTGATCGCGCCGATTCTTTCTCGAACTCTGCCGGTCATGGTCACGCTTCGCCCGGGCGCCGTGGAAGCCTGGCCGCCGGATGGCTCGCGCATGGTCAAGATCATCCACCTGGAGGTCGGCCATCTGCCGGCCAAGCGCACACGTGTGCGCGATCACCAGCCGAGCGAGCACACGGTCCTCGACCTGGAACGCAGCCAGGTCATTGTCGGCGTGGGGATGGGCATCGGCGGGCCGCAGAATCTCCCGCCCCTGGACGAATTGGCGCACGTGCTGGGGGCCGGGTTGGGCGCCACGCGCAAGGTGGTGGACGAAGGCTGGTTGCCTCGCCAGACCCAGATCGGGTTGACCGGTCATGCCTACGGACCTAAGCTGTATGTCGCGGTGGGCATCAGCGGCAAGCCGTACCACCTCTTTGGGTTGCGGCGTGCCGGGTTGATCCTGGCGGTGAACTCCGACCCGCAGGCGCCTATCTTCGCGGATTGCGACTACGGGATCGTTGGCGATTGGAGCGAGGTGGTTCCTCTTCTCACGGCTCGCCTGGTGCGATCCCGGCGTGAAGCGGGCATGGCCGCCTGATGCGGTCGCGGGTTATGGCGAGGAGGGCACAGACCTCGAGGAATCTCGGCGCGCGGCAGCGCGCCAAGCGTGGGTGAAACCATTCGCATCTTCTTCGGCATGGGTGGGCCGAACAGAGTGTCGTCGTTCCACGTGATCGGCGAAACCTTCGATCGCCTGTGCAACCAGGCTTCGCTCACCGCCCAGCCGCTCACCGACGTTCGGACCACGCTCGTGCCGCCCGGCTGGGCGACCAGGGTGGAATTCAAAGTGCATGCCGGGCAGGTTCCTGCTGGTGGATCATGCCCTCTCGCGCATGGAGCGAGGGCTGCTCGGCTTCCTGCTGGTTGAAGGGCCGGAGGCGCCTGACAACTTCTACGGAAGGGCGACGGCAGACAGCGGACATTAGCGAGACATGTGATAAAGTCGGGGTGCCTTCGCGGCGCGAAGTCACCCAGGCCGCTTCCCCTGGCCATCCTCCCTCCCATTGAAGGAGGCAAGGCGAACATGTCCCTCACCCGAGACGCGCAAGGAATCGAAACGGCCATCTTGGAGCGCATTGCGCGACCGCATGGCGCGCGCGTGCTGGAGGTGGGGTGCGGCGACGGCCGCCTCACCTGGCGCTACGCACACCTTGCGGAGCACACAACGGGCATCGACCCAGACCGGTCGCGCCTGGTAACGGCACTGGGTGATCGCCCTGCTCCATTGCGGGGGCGGGTGGACTTCGTTGCGGCAGATGCCGAGCACCTGCCGCTGCGCAAAGGCGCATTCGACCTGGCGATCCTGTCCTGGTCGCTGTGATGAATCCGCCACGAGGGCATGGTGCATGCCCTGGAGCGGATCTGGAGGGCCCTCGCGCCAAAAGGCGTCCTGGTGGACGTGCGTCCAATTGCAGCGCGCTGGCCGCTCGAGGTCGTGACGCCGGTGAGGGTGCAGCGTGCGGGCAGGGTTGACGACTCGCCGAGCCTAGCGGACGACCGTGCGGCCGATCGGGCGCTACGCGTGATAGAGCGCCGCGGCCTGTTGCGCCGGAGCCAGCGCGCCGTCTTTTCTCTTGCCTACGTGTGGGATTCGCTGGAGGAAATGCAAGCCTACGTCGCTGAGCGTTGGGAGGGGTGCGCTGTCTTGCCGCACGCGGTTATCGAAAGAGCGGCCCGGCTCAGCCAAGCCGGTGCCGAACCGGCGCGCGTGCGCATCGTGTTGCGCATGGTGATAAGCGCCTATGAGAAACTGCAAGGGATGCCTCGGGCATGAGTCGTCCAAAAGGTACCCATGGACAGCGCCGCCTGGTCTGGCGACTGGCTCCGAGTGGGAGGCACGACGCTCTGTGGCTGGGGTCCATGCCACTTTGGCATTCGCTTGGCGACTGCCAGGCGGCACACTGACGCAGGCGCAGCACCACGCCGCGCTCGCTATCGCTTGGTAGGACTCGCGGCGTGGATCTATCCGGCTCTCACAATCGCGCACCCATACGTCGGCGTCTCGGCCGGATCGGGCGAGCGCCCGGCGAGCACTGCCTCCACGGCTTCGGCGACATACTGTCGTGTGGGCTCGCGGTGCCTTATCGTGCTGTCGTCCACGGCGCCGCGGTAGCGCAATCGACTTTCGCCATCCACGACGAACGCCTGGGGCGTGGTGGTGCCGCCCAACAAATCGGCCATGCGCCCCCCGGGATCCACCAGTAGCGGGCACACGCCTCGCGCCTCCGCCTCGCGCCTCAAGAGGTCAAGCGGTTCGTCGGCATTGCTGGCGACGAAGAGCACGCTCATGTCGGCAGGCCAGGTTCGCCGCAACACCGCCAGGCGCGCCTCGGTCAGCTTCACCACCGGGCAATTCGCGGACCACAACACAACGACCCGCACGCGGCCATCGGGCGCGGCCAACGCGTGCGGCGCCCCGTGAATATCATCGAGCCACGAAGCGGGAAGGATCTCCCCTAAGGCAACCATCGAGGCAGGTAGGCCCCCACCGCAAGCTGGCGCGGATTCTCGCCGGCGGCCGTCGTCACCCACACCTCCGGTGGCAGCGAGACATGCGTCTGGTCGAAGCGCATGAAAAGCACGAGTGAGCCGTCTGGGCTCCAACGAATCGAGGAAACGTTGAAGACCGGGGCAAAAGTGAGCTGCCGCGCCTGAGTCCCGTCGCGATCCATCACCCACAACTGGCGCCCGGGTGACCAATGTTCAGCGTCGAGATACTTGCGGCCAAACGCCAGGCGGTCGCCCTCCGGCGAAATGGCAACGTTGGCATCTTCAACGAGCGGCGAACTCGAGAGATCGGTGCTCTCATTCGTTGCCAGGGTGACATAGATCAAGTGACTGTAGAACTGTTCAATCGCGTCGCTGTGCGCGCCAAGGGCGGGCGTGGCAAAGGCTGAGGGCATGACCTCGATGGTGGGCGTCGCTGCCAAATGCTCGTCGACGATGCGGATCTCCGGGAAGATCAGATGCGCCCCGTCCGGCGTCCACACGCCGACTTCGCCCGAGGCGTTCGGCACGTAGGTCTTGCCGCCGCGCAAATCGTCGACGACGGTGGTCTGTAGGTCCCCATCATAGTAGGCCAGCCAGCCTTGCGGGCCCCACACCGGGCCGCGTGTGGCATGCGTCGCATCGCCCACAGGACGCGCCCGCCCATCCTCGAGATCGAGGATCCATACCCGCGGACGCTGTGCGCTGACGATGCCGCCCACGCTCGGCGCGAGCAGCGCCCGGTCGTAGGCCAGTTGGCGACCGTCGGCGGCGATGGCGGGGTTGCGGCACTGTTCCCCCTCACAATCGAGCAGCTTGTAGGGTGCGGAGCCATCTAGCGCCAGGTACCACAAGTCGGATTCCTTATCGGAGGCTCCGACGGTGTAGATGAGGAAGGTGCCGCTTGGGCTGACGTCGTACTCGAGGATCGGCAGTGTGCTCTCGACCAGGGCGCGGCCCGCTTCACCTTCCAGGGGTTGGACGACGATCTCATAGGTCTCGGGCGTGCGCTGGAGATACAGCACGCGCAGACCCGCGGGTGAGAAACGCCACTGGTACGACCGCAGGAGGGGCAAGCCATTACGCGAGCGCGCGCCGAGGGCGAGCGAGATGCGCACGTTGCTGCCCGTCGGCCACGGGGCGGCGGGCAGAAGTTGAAGCGTGGTTCCCTCCCAGCGCGCCGAGGCGCTCACCTCCGGCGACACCCCCAGGTGTGCCGCCACGCTGTCTTCGTCCATGGGGACCGAAAAGCGAATCGTGATTGGGGCGAAGGCGCTTGCCGCCTCGTCAGCCCTCGGACGAACCGCCACAACGCGTGGCGCGAGCAGCAGCGAGATCGCGGCGAAGCCGACCGAAAATCCGATCAGGCCCAGCACGAGCGGCGGAACGCCGCGCTCACGATGGAAGCGAATGCCTCGTCGGAAAACCATGCCCACCTCGTTTGGTCATTATAATCATCCCACTCGAGCGCCCCTCTCCTTCACACCATGCCCACCTTCGACGATCGCCTCCGTTCTCTTATCCTGCGCATGCGGCCCGACCCGCGGTATGCCATTCCGGCCGAGGAGGCCTGAGGCGCAGGTCATCAGCCGGGCGATTGAGGAATTCTCGGGAGGCGCGACGGCCTCCGACGACCGGACGCTGGTTGTGGTACGCCGGAATGCGGAGGCAGATGGCTAGACCGGTCCCTGCGGCATGCGTCGTGATCAGGGTTGAGCCCCCCGCCCCCCGTCCCCCCCGTGTCAAGTCGACTGATAATGTTACCGGGACGGGCTGTCCTTTCTTGGATTGGGCAGGCTGGAAGAGGGTCTGGTAGACGTCCTGGGTGAGGACTGCTGAAGCGCAGGGAAGGACTATCAACTGGGCCAGAAGCGCGTAGATCTCTTCCCGCAGCTGGCGGGGGTTGATTGCGTCGCCCTGGACGAGGAGCTGGCGCTTGCGCTGCTCGGGAAGGATGCCGCTGGCGCACAGGCGATCGAAGGGGGTTCGCGCGCGGTCAAATCGGCGGTGGATCTTGCCTGGTCCGCGCTCAGCTGGAAGAACAGTCTTCTCGGCCAGACGCATGACTGGTTGGAAGGAGTTGAAGCCCGCCCAGGCCGCACATCGTCCCGATGTCCCTCGGGAGGCCAGGAAACCACCACATCCGGTCGTAGAGCTGGTTGAGCACCCAGGTCTGGTCGACCGTGTCCTTCTGCCAGGGGCGGCTGCGTGAGAGAAGGGGAGACGGCGATTGGCGCTTCCAGAAGGCGAGCAGGTGGTTGTTGAGGAATTCCCCACCGTTGTCGGGGTGGATTTCCAGGACGGGGAAAGGCAGGCGAGCCAATATGCGGAGAAAGCCGTCCTGCATGACCAGATAACTGCGGCCCAAAACAGCTACTCTTTCGCTCCGCCAGGGGCCGCGGAGCAGGCTCCAGCCGGTGGCCACATCGATCATCTGCAGGGTATGGACGTACTGGCAGGAGGTCGACAGGCTGCAGTGGTGGACCAGGTCGGTTTCGAAATGCCCAGGCTCCCCTGGCCCGTGCACCCAGGGCGGGCTGCTCCTGCCAGGGGATGCGGCCGGCGGGAATACCCCGGGTGGCCAGGTTGACCGGGTGCGGGCGGGGGCGCGGCAGGCGCGGTTCGTCCCGCGCGAGACGCTGCAAGCTGCGTCGCACGCTGGAGATACTGATCGTGCCCAGTTGGGCCAGGGTCGTGGGCGAGACCTCCAGCTCACCGTGGCGGGCCAAGTGGGAGGCCATCCACACCAGGTTGGGCTGCAAGCGCTCGGCGCACAGGTGGTCGAGGCTCTCGGCGATGACTTTGAGCGCCAGATCCACCTCCCGGGGGTAGCTCCGACCGCGCTGTTTTCGGCGCCGCTTGCGTCCCACGTCCCCCCGCATCAGGCGGATCAGGCTCTTGCGGTGGAGATGTGTGACCTTGGCCATCTCGTCCAGCAAGCCGGCCCTATCCGGGCGGGTGGCGTCCCGGTAGCGCTTCTGCGTCCCGAACAAGTACTTTCGCCGCTCGTCAATGGTCATGGGGTCGTTGGCAGCCATGGTTCCCTCGGTAACATTATCAATTGAGAGAACCAGGCCCCCTGGGTAACATAATAGCTGAGTGAATACGCCCCCTTCCATCTCCCCGCAAGGTCTGATAAGATTACTCCTCTGCGCAGCGACCCCGGCCGCACCAGTCCGGGGTCGCTGCTGTGAGCCACACGCCGGTCAGGAGGGTTCCGCACCGGCGCCGACGGCGAATGAAAAGAACATGCTCAGCGAACGAACGGACCTCCGCAATGTAGCGATCATCGCCCACGTTGACCACGGCAAGACCACCCTGGTGGACGGCATGCTGCGCCAGGCGCGCGTTTTTCGCGCCAATCAACAAGTGGTTGAGCGCGTCCTTGATTCCAATGACCTCGAGCGCGAGCGCGGCATCACCATCCTCGCCAAGAACACCGCCATCCATTTGTGGGATCCGCTGCGCCAACTCCAGGTCAAAATCAACATAGTGGACACGCCCGGCCACGCCGATTTTGGCGGCGAGGTGGAGCGGGTGATGAACATGGTGGATGGCGTGCTACTGCTCATCGACGCGGCCGAGGGCCCGATGCCGCAGACGCGCTTCGTGCTCAAGAAGGCGCTCGAACGCGGGCACCGCGCGATCGTGGTCATCAACAAAGTGGATCGCAAGGGCGCCGACCCGCGTGACGCGCTCAACCGCACCTTCGATCTGTTCGTCGAACTGGGCGCGACCGACGCCCAGGCCGATTTCACCACGGTCTATACCAATGCCGTCACCGGCCAGGCCGGCATGACGCCGGAGCTTGGACCGGACCTGGCGCCCCTGTTCGAAGCCATCCTGCGCACCATCCCGGCCCCGCGGGTGGACCGCGAGGCGCCGCTGCAAATGCTCGTGACAACGCTCGACTACGACAACTATCGCGGCGTCACCGCCGTGGGCCGGGTGTTCGCCGGAAACATTACCGCGGGTCAATCGATCGCCCGCATCACGGCCGCCGGCGAAGTGCTGCCCGATCGCGCACGCTACCTATATGTGCACCAGGGCCTCGAACGGGTGGAGGTGGAGGCGGCCGAGGCCGGCGAGATCATCGCCATCGCCGGGTTGGAGGCGATCGCCATCGGCGAGACCATCGCCTCGCCCGAGTCACCGCAGGCACTGCCCACCATCACGGTGTAGGCTCCGACCGTCCAGATGACCTTCGCCGTCAACTCCTCCCCGTTCGCTGGACGCGAGGGGCGCTGGAGCACCTCGCGCAAGCTGCGCGAAAGGCTGTTTGAGGAATTACGCCACAATGTGGCCTTGCGAGTGGAAGAAACCGCCAGCGCCGATACCTTCCTCGTTTCGGGCCGCGGCGAGCTGCATTTGGGCATTCTCATCGAGACCATGCGCCGGGAGGGCTACGAGTTTGAGGTCTCGCGTCCGGAAGTCATTTTCCGGACGAGCGACTCCGGGGACGTGCTGGAGCCCTTCGAAGAGGTGCATATCGAAACCAGCCCTGAAACGGTGGGCGCGGTGGTGGAACTCATCGGCGCGCGGCGTGGTCAGATGCTCGACATGGTCGATACCCAGAAGAACAGCGTACGGCTGACCTATCTTGTGCCAACGCGCGGGTTGTTGGGATTTCGGTACCAGTTTCTCAATGCGACGCGCGGGGCGGGGGTGATGAACACCCTTTTCCACGGTTATGTCCCCAAGGTCGGTCCAGTACCCACCCGCTCGAGCGGTTCACTCGTGGCCTGGGAGGCAGGAGTGACGACGAGCTTCGGGCTCAAGAACGCCGAAGAACGCGGGACGCTCTTCATCCTCCCGGGCGTCGAGGTGTACGAAGGAATGGTGGTGGGGGAACAGCCGCGCCCTGGCGATCTGGCTGTCAACGTCAGCAAGAAGAAGCACCTGACCAATATGCGATCATCCAACAAAGACATCGAGGTGCGGCTTGCCTCGCCGCACCAGATGAGCCTGGATGAGGCCGTCGAATTCCTGGCCGAGGACGAACTTCTGGAGGTCACGCCGCTCGGCTTTCGCCTGCGCAAGAAGGTACTCGAGACGCAGGAACGCGGGAAACAAGCCAAACGAGCCAAAGAAGAAGCGTTGGAAGCGTGAGCCGCGAGTCGGCCACAGGCCGCGTTGGCGCGCCTTTGGCCAAACGGCCCCTGCCGGCTCTGTGACCATCGAAGCCGGTGCGCCCTGGGCTTGAGTCGTCGGCGAGGCGCCACCCTCGGCCGCACTGTTGCCGACATGCGACAGCGCCACATCTCGCCACCGGCAACCCCGAGGCGCACTTTCCCTGCGGCCCAACGCCACCCACCCCCACGGCTAGGGCGTCGGCTGCGCCATGCTCGGATGCAAGTCCGGTGGCACCGCCCGCGACACGAGTCTTTGAAGGCGCGGAGGAGAGGCTTCTTGCGTCGCGCAGGGTCGTCTCTTGCACCCACCG
>JAPLGX010000433.1 GCA_026389925.1 Chloroflexota bacterium | reverse complement strand
ATCGCGCCGGCCGCATTCTCACGCTCACCAATGGGGCCGTCTCCTCACTCGCCCCAAGTCCGATCGAGAAAAAGCCCTTCTACCACTTCCACCCCGGCAGCTACGCCCTCACCGTCGGAAGTTGGTCATGCAACTTCGGCTGCCCCTGGTGCCAGAACTGGGAGATCAGCAAGGTCCTCCCCTCCGCTCCGGCCGAGTTCTTGGCCCCCGATGACTTCGTCCGGTTGACTGAGCGATACGGCTGCAAGGGCACGTCAGTCTCTTTCAATGAACCCACACTCTCCCTGGAATGGTCGCTGGAGGGCTTCCGGCTTGCTCGGAAGCACGGGCTCTACAACACCTACGTGACCAACGGGTACATGACGCCCGAGGCGCTCGCACTGCTCGCGGAAGCGGGTCTGGACGCCATGAACGTGGATATCAAAGGCGACGCACAGGCGGTGCGCAGGTATTGCAAGGGGATCGAGGTGGAGCATGTCTGGTCCACCTGCAAGGCGGCGCGCAGTATGAGTCAGGAATTCCCTGAACAGGCTCGGACGCGGTTTTCGACCCGTCCTAGCCAAAAACCCCATCCGTCCGACAATGGACCTGGATCGGACGTACAATATACTCTGTTGATGGTATTGACAGTCCATCAAGGGATCAATCCGCATGTCTTCCATTGTCATGGCGTCCCCCCGATTCCTGTGCCAGGAGTTGTGAGAGCCCAGGTATGGGCACGAGGTTCTGCCTTCTCGACCAAGAAACATCGACGGTGACTCCGCTAACCGCGCCGGCGGAGAGAGAGCCGGACCTGATCGAGCAGCCGGACGGGTTTATCAGTCATGACACATCCCCTGATGTTGCGTGTGACCGTGGAGTCGGCGAAGCTGTTGGGGTAAAGCGAGGGAGGGAAGAGACGCCGGACAGCCGTGGCCATTCTCGCCGAAGGCCGTTGACTCGCAAGGATTTTCTGCCGCATTGCCCCCTTCTTCCGACCGATTATATAGCCATCCTTCCCGCCACAGGCTCCCCCGAGAGAGGTTGTGAACGGATCGCATTACTGGACCGGATGTTCAGGGCGATGGGTTACTTGGATTGTTTAGTGTCTCACGCCCATGGCATTGGCCGGCGGATACGTAGCGATCTGGCGGAGTTGTGAAGCGCCCATGCCGATCGGTGCTGCGTTCCTCAACCTGCCCAGCGGTACGGGCAGGTTCAAGTTGCCCGTGATGCCGCCGCCAACCGCAGCGCACGTCCTCGCAGAAGGTTATGAAGCAACGCAAACCACAGCAGGACGGCCTTGACCTTGCGCAACCCGCGGACGCACAGTTGTTCCAAGCCGCGATTGTGGATGAGGGCATTGATCCACTCGGCTGTCGCAGTACGCTCCTTGTAGATCGCTTTGGCCTCAACGGTCTCCATTCGCTCTCGCCAAGCCACCACGGCCGGCGCGGGGGCTGGTTGCTTGCCGTGGCCGGGCTTGGTCACAGGGCGGGAGGCCGCTACCGGCGCATACACCACTGTCTCCCCCTGGGGAGGCGAAACGCTCTGGATGTCCTCCAGTGTGGCAAACCCCCCATCGGCCAAGTGTTCCGCCGGGGCCTGACCATAGCGCTGCCGGACTTGCTCCAGCATGGGGGCCATTTGTCCCTGGTCGGGCGTGTTGACGACATCCATCCCCACAATGACCAGCGACTGCGTGTCGCTCACCACTTGAGCGTTGTAGGCCGGCCGGAAGCCACCGTCAGGCATCTTCATAATCCGCGCCTCGGGATCGGTGGTCGACGCCCGGACCGCTTTCTCCCGCGCACCTTTCTTGTGGCTCTTGGCCTGCCGCTTCTCAAGCTCGCCCACATGCTTCAAGGCTTGGCTAACCCGTGCCGCCCGTTCCCGCCCCGCCCGCTCTCGGGCAGCACGCTGGCGCCGCGAACATCCCGCCGGGTCGGCGTCTACTTCCCGACGCAGTGCCTGCACCTGTTCTTGCGCTTCGGCCAGACAGCGCTCCAGCGTTGGGTGGCGATGAAACGACCCGGATCC
>JAPLGX010000078.1 GCA_026389925.1 Chloroflexota bacterium | reverse complement strand
GTGCGCTCGACCGGCTGCGCACGTCGGGCACGCCGCTCTTGGATCTCACGCGCTCCAACCCGCCGCAATGCGAGCTGGGGCCGCCGCCCGAGGCTCTGACCCGCGCGCTGGCCGTCCCTCGCATCGCAGACTACAGCCCCGATCCGCGCGGCATGCTGAGCGCCCGCCAGGCCGTGGCTTGCTATTATGCCGATCGTGGGCTACCCACGAGGCCCGAGGCCGTATTCTTGAGTGCGAGTACCAGCCAGGCCTACGCCGAGTTGATTAAGTTGTTCGCCAGCCCCGGCGACGAGATTCTCGTCCCGCAGCCCTCGTACCCGTTGTTCGATATGCTGGTGGCCCTCGAGGGCTGCCGCCTGGTGCGATTCCCCTCGTACGACTCTGCCCAGGGTGGCTGGCGCGTCGACGAGCAGGCGCTCGAGCGGGCGTTTACCTCGCGCACGCGCGCCGTCATCCTGGTAAGCCCGAACAACCCCACCGGAGCCTACCTTCCTCCCGACCAGCTCTCGGCAATCCAGCGCCTGTGCGCCGCCAAAGGTTGCCCGATAATCCTGGACGAGGTGTTCTACGACTACCCGGCTGAAGGCTTCACGGCGCTGGCCGCACCGGGCGGGGAAGAAGCGCGCGGCCTCACATTGCGACTCAGCGGGCTCTCTAAGGTTGTCGGCGCGCCGCAGGTCAAGCTGGGTTGGGTTCGCATGAGCGGAGCCGATGCAGCGGTGCGCGAGGCGGGCGGGCGGCTCGAGTTCATTGCGGATGCGTATCTCTCGGCCTCGACGCCGGCGCAACTCGTCGCGGGGGCGCTGCTGCCCGCGCGCGGTCCGCTGCAGGCCAGGATTCGCGAACGCCTGGGGGAAAACCATCGCGCGGCGGGGCAAGCTTTCGGCGGGGGATCGCCCGCGCACCTGCTTCCACGCGAGGGCGGCTGGTATCTGGTGGTGCGTCTGCCGGAAGGCGAGGACGATGAGAATTTGACCTATCACTTGCTCGTTGATGACCAAGTCATCGTGCAGCCGGGTTTCTTCTTCGACTTCCCGCAGGGCGAGCATCTGGTGCTCAGCCTGCTTACGCCGGTGGCCGAGTTCGCAGAGGGTTTGAGTCGCGTGGCCGCACGGATTGCGGCGCGAACCCCCGGGTGACCCGGGCATTCTCCGAATGCGCCCATAGAACGAGACGCTCCGATACTGAATCGGAGCATCTCGTTAGTGCACCAGCGGGAAACGTAGGCTTGCTTGCGCGAGTCCAGACCAAGTTCGCGCTTCCCAGGACTGCCAAGGCAGCCAAACCTTTCCCGTGGTTGGGGGTCAATGCACGCCGGCACGACATGAAACGCGCCGCGTCCTTGCCTTGTCCGTCCCTAGTAGGTAATGACCCTGGGCAGCCTCTTGGCCTGTCTGATCCAGCCGGCCACCTGCTTGCGAGTCGGCATCCGGTTAACCAGGTTCTTGGCCACGTTGACTTCGCCCATCTTTACGATCAGCTTGTCGGCGAGGCGCTTCGAAAGCTCGACCACCGTGTCGACACCGGATTTCTCGAGCAGGTCTGAATACTGCCGGCCGACGCCCTTGATGCGATAAAGATCCGCTCGATTGACCCACTCCAGGATCACGCGTGACCTGAACCCCGCCTCAGCGGCGATCTCTTTGCGCGCCTTCGGAGTGGCGCCCGCCTGCAGGAGCCCTTCCACGGAGCGGATGCCCACCTTCTTCAACTTCTTGGCATAGGCCAGGCTGATCCCCTCGATATCGCTCAGTTTCATGGTGTCCTCCTATTGGGCTGGAACGTTTGGAAATCGCGACGACAGTCACACTGCAACTTAAGGCCGGCCGTTTGGGCAAGACCCCAGAATGTGAGGTACCGCCCGTTCCCGGCCGCATCCAAGGCACCCTTGATGAGAGCTGACTCGCAGAGGCCAAAATCCAATCTCACTCAGACGACATCTATAGACGAACTCCAGTGCAATTGGAAGCCCACAGGTCTCACTGACACGGGCCGTGGACCCAGACTCAACGACAGAGCTCCCCTCGTTACTATCTCCCAGAAGAAGGAAAAACGCAAGTTGTGTGGCCTCGGCGAAATGGGTCCTCGGGAAGGTCTGGGCGGCGCACGCTCCCGGCCTGGCTCATTTCGAATTCGGAGGCTTGCGGCCTTGCCTCATATGCAAGCCAAGGCGCGATGGTCATTTCGGGCGCGATGGAGGTGGTCCACTTCCCAAGCCGGCAAGGCGCCGCATGCATCGGGGGCCCCAGCACAAATCCCTGCGCATCATCCCTCGATAGGCCTCACCCAAACACCGGGCAAGCACGGTTCTTGCGCTATACTTCTATCCGGACCGACGGCGGGCGAGCCTGCCGTCGTGAATTCACACGTACGACCGATCCGCACGGGGCACCATTCGGCGCTGCCACGGGAGACCCGCTATGCCCAGTGTTGGCATTCTTACAGATACTACGGCCGCCATCCCCGAGTCTATGGTGAAGGATCTCGGCATCCGCCTCGTGCCCTACTACGTGCACCGTGGCCTTGAGACGCTGCGGGATATGGTCGATATTCGTCCAGATGAATTCGTTGCCTACCTGCGCCAGGCCGTCAACCTGCCCACCACCGCCAACCCCAGCCCCGGGGATTACCTGGCCGGCCTGGAGGACTTGGCCCGAACGACGAAGCAGATCGTCGCACTGACGATGACCTCCAAGGGGAGCGGCGCCTACCAATCCTGCAAGGCGGCCGTCGCGATGCTGCGCGAGAAGATGCCCGAAGTCCAGGTGGAGGTGATCGACACATTGCGCGTGGCCATGTCCCACGGCTGGGCGGCCATCGAGGCCGCGCGTGCTGCGCTGCAAGGCGCGGGCCTTCGTGAAGTGGCGGCCTGCGCCGCTGAGGTCTCCCGCCGCGCCATGATGATTCAGACCGCGGACACGCTGCGCTACCTCTACATGGGCGGGCGCATCGGGCGAGCCCAGCACCTGGTGGGATCGCTGCTCAACATCAAGCCGCTGATCGGCATCGAACAAGGCTCGATCGTGGCCCTGGGCGCGGCGCGCACCCGGCCGACGGCGTATGCGCGCATGGTGCAAATCGCTCGCAAGTTTGTCGGCGACGGCGCCAAGGTGCGCGCCGCCTTCACTCACGTCGGCGCGCCCGAAGAAGCCGCCGAGTTGCGCCGCAAGTTCGAGAGCGTCATCGAGTGCGTGGAAGTGATCACCGGCAGCCTCTCGCCGGCGCTGGCCGTGCAGCTCTTCTCTTGTGGGCGACGGGGCAGGGCCCGCCGAACACCTGGTGGTGACGATCAACGGCAGCCAGTGGCGGGGGGACGGAGGCGCGCTGCCGCTGATCCACGACGAGGACGTGCTCGACCTTTTTCTGGCTATCGGCGGCGGCTAAGCCAGATATCATTGATGATGCGATACATCGACGGCCCGCACGAGCGGGGCGGCGGAGGCTAGATGCTGCGCAAAGAGAAACCCAAGGTACCCGACACCATTCGCCCGGCGGCCAAGGTCGAGACTGTTATCGGCCCAGGCATCGCTCTGCAGGGGACCCTCACCGGCCAGGGAGGAGTCCGCCTGGAGGGCAGCTTCGAGGGCAAAATCCAGCTCGAGGGGCTGTTGGTGGTTGGCGAGACAGCCAAGGTCATTTCTGAGGAAATCCGCGCCCAATCGGTATCGGTCGCCGGCACGGTGCAGGCCAATATCGTTGCTTCACGCGTGCACATCACCCGCACGGGCCGGGTATGGGGCGATGTCTCAACCGGCAGCCTGAGCACCGAAGAGGGAGGATTTCTCAAAGGCCGGGTGCAGATGCAAGATGCGGAAAACCCTGAGGCGGCCAGCGACGTTGGGGCAGCCTGAGCTTGCCGAGAGCCCCGACCGCACACGGAAGCTCACAGGCCAATCGAACATCGGCCCCCTCGTCAGGCGGAGGGGGCCTTGTGCGCCTTGCATGATCGCACGCGGCACCCCGCACAAACTCGGTTGGGCGCAGGCCCTCGACGTGCGGCTACCCGAGCGGAACCCACTCGTTTTCTCGGTATCGTTGCGCGCGCATGCCTCGCACGAGCGACACCCTGCCCCGGCCGCATACGCGCCAGGTTCCATCCTCACCCACCAACGCCGTGTCGCGGTCGATGCCCAGCAGCCCATGCGCGGCTCGCGGTGGGCGGAGTGCAACTCGGACCAACAGTTCGGGGATCTCGTCGAAATGGGGCATGATGGCCCAGTCCGGGACAAGCCCCAGACCAGACAGCCAACCCTTCCAGCCGATCCTCCGAGGCCTCACGCCGAAGTTCGGTACGAAGGCGCCCATGACCATGGCCCGGGCGGAGCAGCCCGCCACGACGCCACCACGCTGCCTAACCTGCAGCACCGCCTCCCACAACGGCGTGTCGACGAGCGTCCGCAACAAGTAGTCGGGTTTGCCTCCCGAGAAATAGACCAGCGACGACTCGGCGACCATCTCGACAAAGCTGGAGGCATTGCAGTCATCGCGAGTGAGGGCGAGAACCCCAACCGCCTGCG
Source organism: Chloroflexota bacterium (assembly GCA_026389925.1). Lineage (GTDB taxonomy): Bacteria > Chloroflexota > Anaerolineae > Anaerolineales > RBG-16-64-43 > RBG-16-64-43. The sequence continues at coordinate 224 of JAPLGX010000078.1, read as the reverse complement.
CGCCCAGGCGCTCGAAGTGGGCCACGCCTTGGTCTGCCCAGCGTTGCGGCACCCCTTCCCCATCCGGCGCGGAGGCGGTCGGCAGGATGGCAACCCGGCGCTCGCCGGATCGGTCAAGCAGCATGCGGTCGCAATCTTCCATCGCAGGCAAGAATTCGCCTGCCCCAACGAGCGCCAGCGTTCCATTCATTCTCGCCTCGCTCTGGCTGCTGCACTCACCTCGA
>JAPLGX010000406.1 GCA_026389925.1 Chloroflexota bacterium | reverse complement strand
AGGGCGATATGGGCTTGTCAACCAATGTCACTTGAATTATCCTTATCAGCCGTGATACCCACATGACAAACGACTCTGCTGCACCCATGGAATGCGCCGGCCTAGTCCAGGTCGGCGGCCAACCGGCAACGGTCATCGGAGCGGATGTGCATCCCGGCGACCGTGCGCCCGAGTTCACCGCGCACACCCAGGAGTGGCAGTTGCTGCCTGCACTCGCGGCCACCCACGGGATGGTGCGCATCATCGCCGCCGTGCCCTCGCTCGACACGCCGGTGTGCGACCTGGAGACGCGCACCTTCAACAAGCGGGCGGCCGAGCTCGGCCCGGACGTGCGCATCCTGGTCGTCTCCACCGATCTGCCCTACGCCCAGAAGCGCTGGTGCGGCTCGGCCGGCGTGGACCAGGTGACCACGCTCTCGGATCACATGACGGCGGAATTCGGGCTGCGCTACGGCTGCCTGATCAAGGAGCGCCGCATCTTGCGCCGCGCGACCTTCGTTGTGGACCGCCACGATAGGATTGTGTACGCGGCCTACACGGCCAAACTCGGGGACGAACCCGAGTACGAAGCCATACTCGACGCGGCGCGCCGGGCGCTCGATGCCGGGCCGCGCGGCGAACAAGGATAACGCATGCCCCATCAGAGACTTCTAGTGGTCGACGATCATGAGGTGGTGCGACTGGGTCTCAAGTCGCTGCTCGAACGCCATCACGGTTTTGAAGTGGTGGCCGAGGCCAGCACGGCGCGCGAAGCCGTTGAAAAGTGCCTGGCCTACAAACCCGACGTGGTGGTGATGGACATCCGCCTGCCGGGCGGTTCGGGCATCGAGGCCTGCCAGGAGATCACCCAGGCTCTGCCGGAGACCAGAGTCATCATGCTCACCTCGTACGCCGAGGACGAGATGCTCTTCTCGGCCATCCGCGCTGGCGCAGCCGGCTATGTGCTCAAACAAATCGGCGCGCAGGACTTGGTGCGCGCGATCGAGGCGGTGGGGCGGGGCGAAGCGTTGCTCGACCCGGCGGTGACCAAACGCGTCTTTGCCGAGATGCGCAAGGTGGCGCGCGAAGAAGAGGCCTCCGCCTTTGCCGAGCTGACGCAGCAGGAGATGCACGTGCTGCAGCTTGTCGCGGGAGGCAAGACCAACCGCGAAATCGCGCAGGCCCTCTTCCTCGGCGAGGGCACGGTGCGCAACTACGTCTCGAGCATCCTCTCGAAGCTCAGTGTGGCCAATCGCGCCGAGGCGGCGGCGTACGCCGTGGCCCACAATCTCAAAGACTATCTCTAATCCCGTGCGGCGTTCACCCTTCCGCGACCGCCTGGGCTTGTGGGCGGTCTCTTTCCTTTTCTGAGGAAGGAGGGTCAGGGCCTCCGCCGCGGGTGGAACGTTCCCCCCTTCCTTCACTCTGACCGCGGCGCGGGGAGCACGCCCCGCTTGCGCAGCCACCCGGCATGACTATAATCGCGGCTTGCGGAGATTGGCGCCTGCAGGCGGGTTGTCCGGCCTGCGGGGCGCACTGCGCTCGAACGATGAACGCCTCTCAACCTCGAGGCCGCCCTCCCCTGCGTGGCACGCGAGCCGCCGATCGTGCGAGCGTGCGCCGCCGCATGAGTTGGGCTAGCGACCCGCTCCTCTTTTCGACCATCGGCCAGGCGCTGCCCGATCGGCAGGCGGAGCTGCTGCTCAACTGGGGGCTGCGGCAGATGGCACGCAGCGTGCGCCAGAGCGCGCCGCTCAATGACGCGCAGGCGCGCGCGGCGATCCGCTCGGACCTCAACTTGGTGCGCAAGATCATGCGGCGCGTGCAGCTGCTCCTCGAGCGGCGGACGACGCTGGATGAGACGCACCTCGTGGCGCAACTGGCCGTGGTCGCCGCGCTCGCCAGGCAGTTGCCTGCGGCCGAGAGCGGTGCCCGCCGCACGCGAGGCGCGGTGCGACCGGCCTCGCTGGCGCGCCTGGCCCAACAGGCGAAAGGTCTGGACTCCCAGCGATGTCTCGTGCGGCTGATTCGCTTCGCGGAATCCTCGCGCCGCACGTGAGCCGTTTGACCCCTTGCCGTAGCCTTCGTCCGTTTGAGCTTGCCCCGCGCTTTGGCCCGCGCCGGCGGAACGTGCCGGTCACGATGCAGAAGGGCGGCATGCTCAATCGACCGTGTCACATGCTTTCCCCCTTCTCTAGTTGACGCGTGCACACGGCGGCGCCACCCGTGAGACGTCAGTTGACACGCAGATGCCGTCGAGTTTTGATGCGGGGATTGCCCTAATCGGGCGCCACGCGCAGCACGGCGGCGCCAATGAGGCGGCCGGCCTTGAGCTGGGCTAAGGCGGTGTTGACCTCGGCCAGCGGGAACTCCGTTACGTCTGCGCGAATGGGAATCTCTTCGGCCAGCCGGAGGAATTCCTGCGCGTCGCGACGGGTGGCGTTGGCAACCGTGCGCAAAGTGCGCTCGCCGTACACGAGCGCGTAGGCCATGGAGGGCAGGGGGCTCATGTGGATGGCGTTGATCGTGAGCGTCCCTCCCTTGCGCAGACGCTCGAGCGCCAGAGGCACGAGCGCACCGGCCGGCGCGAAGATGACGGCGCGGTCGAGGGCCGCGGGCGGTTTTTCGTCGGCCAAACCCGCCCAGGCGGCGCCCAGCGCCTCAGCCTGCCGGCGATGAGACTCGCCGCGAGTGAAGACATATACCTCGCATTGCCAGAAGCGGGCGACTTGGATGGCCAGGTGGGCGCTGGCGCCGAACCCGAACAGGCCTACTCGCTCTCCAGGCTGCACCTGCGCGAGACGCAGGGCGCGATAGCCAATGATGCCGGCGCA
>JAPLGX010000204.1 GCA_026389925.1 Chloroflexota bacterium | reverse complement strand
AATATCACGCGCTCGGCGACGCCCAGCCTCGCGGCGAGCGCTTGCAGGTGGGCAATATCCTCCGCGCGGCCCCCCACCATAACCTGAACGGCCTGCGGCAATCCGGCCAATGCTTCGATCGTTTCCTCGCCGCCCCGCCCCGGGTAGAGGTGCCCGGAGTGACAGATAATAGGTGTATCGAGCGGCAGACCCAGTCGGCTGCGAGCCTCACCTTTAGCTAAGGGCGAATTAAAGCGCTCGAGATCAACGCCGTCGGGCAGGACATGCAGAAGCTCACGTGGCGCACCCGCATCCGCATAAGCCTCGGCCAGCGCACCCGAGATGCAGAAGACGCCCCGCAGCGGCTTTAGATGCAGCATAGCGAGCCACACCGGGTAGCGCTGCTCTTCCGCTAGGTTATGGGCCTCATAGGCCACCGGACGGCCCATGCGCGCAAGCCAGTAAGCCGTCCACACATCGCGCGAGTAGACCAGGTCGTAGCGGCGAACGGCGGCCCGGGCCGTGGCTGCGAGCGAGAACCCGCGCACCTCGAATCGATCCCTCCAGTGGGGATACAGCACCCGCGCAATGTGGAAGCGGCGGGTCAGTGCATAACGCTCCCACAGGGATGCTCCGTCCGCGCGCGCCGCGCGCCAATCATCCCAGCGAAAGGGGATGATCAGATCGACCGCTTGCACCTGCGCCGCGAATGCGGCGCACATCTTCATCACCTGCAGGCTGTTGGCCAGGTCGGAGGGCACGCGCGAGCGCGCAACGTATCCCAGGCGAAGCGTGCCCCACGCCTCGGGCTTGTCGCGGCCGCTCATCGCGCTCCGCCTTCAAGGTCCGCCAAGACCGTCCGCACGCGGTTGCGCCACGTGTGAGGCGCAACATCCAGCCGCGCCTGGTGGGCCAGGCGCCGGCGCAGATTGGGCGAGCGCAACCCGCGACGCAACGCTGCGACCCAGGCCGAGGGTTCGTCGGCCGGCACAAGCATGCTGTTCCTTTCATCGAGCATGGCGCGAAGCGCGGGCAGGTCGCTCGAGAGGATCAACCGCTCGGCTGCCATGTATTCGTACAGCTTGAGGGGGCTCATGACCTCGGCGGTATCGCCTTTGCCCTGGACGGTGACGCGGGCCTGATAGGGCATGAGCAAGACATCGCAGGCTGCCTGATGCAAAGCAACCTGTGCGGGTGGAATGCGCCCAAGCCACAGGACGTTGGCGGGGAGCTCTCCGGGCGGGCGTTCAGAACTGCCGGCGATCAGGAAATGAACCTCGGGCAGTTCGCGGGCCATGGTCAGTATGGTCTCCACCCCGCGCCCCGGAACGACGCTGCCGAAGTAACCCGCGGCCACGCCACGCACCGCAATGCCCAGCTCGCGCTGCGCCTGGTGCGGGTCAGGAAGCGCACGGTACTTTGCATCGTCGAACGCATCGCCGGCGACGATGGTTTCCACTCGGCGCGCGGCGGGAATCGCGCTGACCAGCAGCTCGTGCAGCCGCGGGGTGATCAATACCAACCGTCGGCATCTCAGGCTGCGCACGATAAGGCGCAGGTAAAGGGGACCAAGCCGCCCGCCCGGCAGTTGATG
>JAPLGX010000452.1 GCA_026389925.1 Chloroflexota bacterium | reverse complement strand
AAGGCTCCCTTTTTGGAATAGGCCGGCAAATGAGCCTGGAAACGACAATTACTTGGCAAAAACAGTTGCGGCGAAACCCCGGCGCGCCCGCCTTCGCCCGGCTGGCTGACAGCCTTCGCCTACACCGTCGCCAAGCAGAAGGGCTATGCCGATATCGGGCTGGTGACCATCCGCAGCGGAGCGGATCGCTACGGCTTCCAGATCATCGCCCACGTCGACAGCGCCTTCACCCCGAGCGACGACCCGGCCACGGCCCTGGCGCAGCTCAAGGACAAGAAGCCGTGCTGGGTCGACACGGTCGACGCCTCGGGGTACGTCCTCCCCATGGGCTTCTTTGGGAAGTACGAGGTGCCGATCAAGTCCGGCAATGCCGCAGCCTTCGTCGGCGGTCACCCGGCCGTTGTGCGCGCGGTGTACGCCAAGGGCATTTGCGACTTCGGCGCCACCTTCGTTGATGCTCGTACAAGTCCCGCCATCCAGAAGGACTTGCCGGATGCGATGGATCAGGTGATGGTCGTCTACACGAGCGAGCCCTTCATCCCCAAGGATACCGTCTCGTTCCCGCCGGACTTGCCGGCCGAGGTGCGCGCCAAGATCGTCGAGGCGCTGCTCAAGATCGCCGAAACGCAAGATGGCAAGAAGGCCCTGAAGACGGTCTTTCAGATCGACGGCCTCAAGGCTGCCGACGACACTCTCTTCGATGAGTTGCGCGTCTACCTCGAAGCCTCCGGCCTCGACGTCGCGACGCTCTTCAAGTAAACCTGCCCGACCAAAGAGAGGGGGAGATGCTCCCCCTCTCTTAAGCTCCCGCACATCCACGGGGAGAGTGCCCCTTGCGGCAAGTCTAAAACCTGACCAAGGTCTACCTGAGCGGCACAGTGGCGCTGAAGGACATCACCTTCGACGTCGCCGACGGCGAATTCTAGGTGGTGATCGGCCTCTTGGGATCCGGCTTGTCCCCACTCTTGCGCTGCATCAACCGCCTGATCGAGCCGACCTCAGGGCGAATCTTGTGGGATGGGCAGGACATCGCCCGCGACGCACACATGCCCGCGTGACGATAAGCGGCTCGTCCGCGCAACGTGAATGCGGCACCCCACTCCGCGCTGTCAATGAGGGGTGCGGGCGCCTGCCGCAAGGCCAGGCTCAACCGCCCGCCGGAGGAGTCGAGCGTGAAATGGACCTGGGAATTCTCGAGCAGGTGCTGCATCCGCTACCGTCCCGTCTGCCTGACTTGCACGGAAGGATAAGTCCCGTCCGCGCACTGTTGCAGCCATGGCGCTTGTAGAGTATGATCTGCGCGTCTCATTCCGCACCGAATCCCGAAAGGAGGTGATTGCCAAAGGGTTTTCGACCCCTGAGCATTGTTCTGTCTTTATCTTGTCAGGGAAGGTTCGCACAAGACCGTAGAGGAGAAGAAGAGGAGACACGTATGGGCAAAAAGTTGCTTTGGGCGCTCGTTACCCCCGCTCCCGAAGTCACCACCGCCCCCCAACCGACCACGCCGCCTGTACCGACGGCCTCCCCCGTCCCGCCGCCGCCGTTGGGCACTGCCGACAACCCGATTGTGGTGGCCTTTGAGCCTTCGGCGACCTCGCAGGAGATTACCGCCGGCGGGCAGGAACTCCTGGATCTGCTGTCCAAGGAAACCGGGCTGACCTTCAAGGGCGTGATCCCGACCTCGTATGCCGCCCTGACCGAGGCCATGGGCTCCGGCAATGCGCAGATCGGTTGGATGGCGACCTTCGCCTACATCCTGGCGCACCAGAAGGGGTACGCAGACGTCACCTTGATCACCAACCGCTTCGGCTCCGACCACTACGGCGCCGAGTTTATCGCCCGAGCGGATGCCGGCTTCACCCCGGCAGCCGACACCCCGGCCACGGACGCTGAGATCGTGACCCTCATGCAATTCAAGGGCAAGCGGCCATGCTTCACCGATCCGCAGTCGACCTCCGGCTACGTCATCCCACTGATCTTCCTCAAGAAGGCCGGCCTCGCGGATGCGGACCTGAAGCCCGCCGTTTTCGCCCAAGGCCACCCACAGGTCGTTCGCGCCGTGTATGCCGGCGGCATCTGCGACTTCGGCGCCGCCTTTGTGGACGCGCGCACCGGCGTGACCACGGACCTTCCGGACGTGCTGGACAAGGTGGTCGTGGTCTACCAGACCAAGGCCCTGATCCCCAATGACAACATGTCCTACGCGCCCGATCTGCCCGCGGATCTGCAGACCAAGATCACGGACGCCATGCTGAAGATCGCTGGCACGGAAGCGGGCAAGAAGGCGCTCAACGACCTGTATCAGATCGGTGGGCTCGTCAAGGTGGACGATACGGTCTACGACGAGTTCCGCTCCTATCTGCAGGCCTCCGGCGTCGACCTCAGCACCTACGTGAAGTAGCGCACCAGGCTGTTCCGAGGGGAGAGAAGGCCATCTTCTCTCCCCTCCGTTATGACTCGAACCGATGAGGTGCCTCCTTGCTGCGTGTCGAGCACTTGACGAAGGTTTACCCCAGCGGGACGGTGGCGCTCAAGGATGTCAGTTTCACTGTTGCCGACGGGGAGTTCCTGGTGGTGATCGGCCTCTCCGGCTCGGGCAAGTCGACTCTCCTGCGCTGCATCAACCGACTGATCGATCCGACGGAAGGCCGCATCGTCTGGGACGACGCGGACATCACCCAGGCCTCCGGCGCCGATCTACGCCGGCTGCGACGGCACATCGGCATGGTCTTCCAACAATTTAATTTGGTTAAACGCAGCAGTGTGGTGACCAATGTCCTATCTGGACGCCTCGGCTACGCTAACCTTTGGCTGAGCCTGGTGGGCCTCTGGCCCAAGGCGGACCGCGAGCGAGCCTTGCGCGCGCTGGAGCGGGTGGGGATTGCCGACAAGGCCCACACCCGGGCGGACACCCTGTCCGGCGGACAGCAACAGCGGGTGGGGATCGCTCGCACCCTGATGCAGGAGCCCAAGCTCATCCTGGCGGATGAGCCGGTGGCCTCGCTGGACCCTGTTCTCTCGCACTCAATCCTGCAATACCTGGAACAGCTCAACAAAGAAGGCATCACGGTCATTTGCAGCTTGCATTTCCTTGACCTGGTCCATCGCTACGCCACGCGGGTGATCGCTCTCAAGGACGGCCTGAAGGTCTTCGAAGGGCTGCCCAACGAGATCAATCGGGCGAAGTTCAAGGAGATCTACGGGGAGGAAGCCCAGGAAGTGCGCGCCACGACCGTTGAGGAAGGCTAGGCATGCCCGGCGACGCGTCCAAGCAGGAAAGCCCCAGCCCGTCGCGGTTTGTGACACCCCTCCTATCGCTGTTGGTTCCCGGCCTGGGGCAGGTCTACGCCCGGCAGCGCTATCGGGGGGCCGGGGTTTTCATTTGCACAATCCTGACCCTGTTGGTGGCCATCTGGTACGGCGTGCCGGGCTGGTACGCAATCCCAGCGGCGATCTGGCTGTGGAATCTGTGGGATGCCGCCAGCTTGGCCGAGGGGAAGACCCGCTCGGCCACCCTGCCGGTGGTAGCCCTCTTGGTGATGGGCCTCGGTATCGGCTGGCAGGCGACCCAGATCGATCCCTCGGCACTGACGAAGAATCTCGACCGGGCCTCGTCGATTATCCGCCCCATGTTCCACCCGGACTTCATCTCCCATCGCGAGGAGGAGAACACCGCCTGGGCCGCGGTACTTGTTCCATGCGGACCCAATCCTCCGGGGCCCTCCAACACCGTCAACGGAATCACCGTCAGCCTTTCGCCCAATTGCGCCAACCTGAGCGACATCCTAATCCTCCAATCCAAAGGTCTGTGGGCCAATGCCCAGACCGAGATCTACTGGCAGACCCCAATCGGCGATCGCCTGCCCCTCGGGGAGGGGCACATCACGCCGCTCACCGTGACCTCCGACTCCCAAGGTGCGCTGAACGCGGTCGTGCAGGTGCCACCTCAGGCGCTCTCCGCCGCACCGGACCCGACCTTGCCCCTTGAGCACCGTGTTTACCTGCTCCAGACCCGGCCGTTGCCGGGATACCAACTCTCAAAAAACGGCAACTACATTGTGCTGGGCATTTGGGAGACGCTCTTCCTGGCGTTGATGTCGACCACTTTCGGGGCGCTAGCCGCCATCCCGGTCAGCTTCCTGGCGGCACGAAACCTGATGGGCGGCAATCCGATCACGCTCGCCCTCTACACCCTGACGCGCACAGTTCTCAACATTGTGCGCGCAATCGAGCCGCTGATCATCGCAATCGTCTTCGTCGTCATCGTTGGCCTGGGTCCCTTCGCCGGGGCGATCGCCATGACCCTGCACACGATTGCCGCGCTGGGGAAGCTCTACTCCGAAGTCATCGAAGGCATTGACCCGGGACCCCTGGAGGCCATTCGCGCGACAGGCGGCAACTGGACCCAGGTGGTTCGCTACGCGGTCATCCCGCAGATCGTGCCGCCCTTCTCCTCCTTCACGATGTACCGCTGGGACATCAACGTGCGCACCTCGACCATCATCGGGTTCGTGGGCGGCGGCGGGATTGGCTTCTACCTGTATCAATGGATTATCAAGGGGGATTTCCGCGCGGTTGGCTCCTCCTTCATCGCAATCGCCATCATCGTCGTGGCGCTCGATTACCTTTCCGCAAGAATCCGCGCCAGGCTGGTTTAGAATGGAACCTAGGGAACTCGACCTTCGCCGCTGGCTGGTCACTGCTCTGTTTGCCGTCCTGGCTATCGCCGCTTTCATTGTCGGCTGGCGGGTCACTCAAATCGATCTGGTCAAGCTCCTCACCTCCCTGCCCAAGAGCCAGTCGATCCTCAGCGACCTTGTCCATCCGGATCTGGTCACTCAAAAGACCACCGACACGACCCTC
>JAPLGX010000363.1 GCA_026389925.1 Chloroflexota bacterium | reverse complement strand
TCGAAGTCCCGCTCCTCGACCCCCGCTGCAGCATGGGGGGCGATACTGATAGTGTTCATCTTCCCGTAGGGGCTCATGTCGGCAATGGGGCCGTCCATGTCAAGAAGTGCGTTCTCTTTTCTGTTCGTGCACGGATTCGAGACGAGTACGGCAACATTCTGCAAGGAGCGGGTGCGCCCGCTTCCGGCAATCTGCATTCTTCCGATGAAGCCAGGAAAGTCCGCGTCGGCCCGGTCGATCTTGCATCGGGGCTGAACCACATCCATGATATTCAAAACCCTTACGTTCTGGCCCGGGCGAACCAGATGGATATCCACCGACCGGATTCTGGCGTCTCGGAGAATAAGCTCCTCCAATTCCTCGAGATTGATAGACAGCACCCGTCCTTCGGCGCGTGTCTTTGAACCCGCGCGCAGTTCCTCTATGGCCACAGATTCGATCTCAAGTCTCATGGGAATCTCCTTCTGCGTTCGGGTGCGAGGGGAACTATCCCGTACGCGATTTGGCCGGCTGGGAAATCTCGTTCTTGACCGTTTCTACCGCATACTGAATATGCTTTCTTAGTTCTTCCTTGGCCTGATCGTACTTGCCTTCGCGAATGAACTCGGCCGTTCTTCTATGGTTGGGCAGGGAATGCTGCACCGTGCCATCGATTCGAAAATAGACAAACTGATACCGGGCGAGATAGAAGCTGATGGAATGATGGATTTGGGCCAGCAGCGAGTTCCCAGAGGATTCGACAAGGTATTGGTGGAAACTCAGCAGAACCTTGATGTAGGCCAGAAGATCCTCAGGGCCGGCAGTCGTTGGAGGCACCGGCAGGTTCTCGGCCCTGTGCAGGGCTGAGTCTACTTTGGGCAGGATCCGTGTGCCGGCAGCCTCGAGGAGATCGATGGCATAACACTCGACCATTTCCCGGATCTGAGCGACCTCCGTGTAGTCCTGGGCGGTAAGCTCGGGCACATACGTGCCTCTTCTTGGGATGTTGACGACCAGATGGTCATTCTCGAGGAGGCGAAATGCTTCTCGCAGAGGGGGGCGGCTGATGCCCAGCCGGTCCGAAAGAACCGATTCATTCAACTTCTGTCCGGGCTTCAATTCACCCGTGATGATTCTCTCTCTCAGCAGTTGCAGGGCACTGGCCGTGACGCTCAGAACCTCCATCACACCTCCGCCGCCTCTCGAAGGAACAAGCACCCGAATCTTGTCTACGGTCTACAAAAGGCTAACAGATGCCCTGCATCCCGTCAACAAGACGGCTTCGCGAGACCGCGGTGAATGAAGGTCGTGCGCTCCCACTGGTGTTGGCGGCGTCGCAGTCAGTCGGGCACGGTGGCCCGCCCGCTCGAGAGTTGACCGCCTCCGGCTCGAGGTTGCTCACAACGGGTAACATATCTCCAGGAGAGCTAATCCTCGATGAAGGCGGGAAGGATTGGGACCGGACGAGTACCAGGGTGTCGAGACGGGGCCGATCCGCCCCCCAAGCGAGGCGGCGAGTCAGCTCGTGCGGGTGGCGCGTACCTGCCCGGGGAACCGGTGCAGATTCTGTCCGGTGTACAAGGGGCAGGCGTTCAGTCGTAGGCCGATCGATGACATCCTACACGACATCGACCTCGTGGCCGACTGGGTCGACATCCTCCGAGCGGGCCAGGAGACTGCTGAGCGTGGATGCACGATCGACGCGTACGATCCCGAGGCCGAGCGGCTCAGCAGGATGGTGATGGCCGATCTGTCCACTCCGCACGCGATGCAGGCGTTTCGGATCGCCCGCCGCTGGCTCGCCGCCGGTGGAGAGACGGTGTTTCTGCAGGATGCCAACCCCCTCATGATGCCTCCAAGGGACCTCGTGCGTGTCTTAGAGCACCTCCGAAAC
>JAPLGX010000469.1 GCA_026389925.1 Chloroflexota bacterium | reverse complement strand
GGACGGCGCATAGAATCGTCTCGTCTGCATAGCCGCGCGACAGAACCCATTCCGACAACTTCCTCTCCTCAGATCCAGCGAGGAGGGGAAGTGATTCTGGGCCGGGACATGCGCCCCGCTCCACCTCGCGATTCCGCTAGGTATCCCCTCGCGCCCGCGCGTGAGGCACGTGTTCTGCCAGGGAGACCAGTTCCTTCTCCCCTTTCGTGAGAGGGACGGGTGAGGGGTAGGGGTCGGCGCGGTATCCATTGTTCGCGGTAAACAAAAGAGCCCCCGCTTTCGCGGGGGCTCTTTTGATCTTGTGCGTTCGCCGGTTAGAGAACGCGCACCGACTCGGCCTGCATGCCCTTGGGGCCCTTGGTAACAGAGAACTCGACGCGCTGCCCCTCTTCCAGGTTGCGGTAGCCATCGCCCTGAATGGCGGAGAAGTGCACAAACACGTCCTCCCCACCTTCGCGCGAGATGAAACCGTAACCCTTGTTGCCGTTGAACCACTTGACCGTACCCTGAATCCGATCTGTCATTTTGCCTCCTAGGCAAGAAAAGTGTTTAGGAGCCTGGTTTGTTCTTCATGGGTCGGCCAACCGGCACTGCCGGCGATGATACAAGAACGACCCGAGCAACTGCAGCTCAGGTCGTGGCGTTACATGATCCAGACAGAACTTGCATGCTACCTAACATGGGTGACGATAACATGCTTTCTGCGATCTGTAAAGAGGCAGTTTGGGCTTATATTCTTGGCAATCCGCTCCCTCGGCCTGATCGTGCGACTGTGAATCTCACTCGGCACGGCGCTGTCGTCGGCGGTTCGGGTGACTTGATCACGCCGCGCAAGGCTCGGGAATGCGTCACGCGCCTGTGGCATCGCCTTCTTCATCTAACTTGCGCGCGCGGCGTCACCGATTGCGGTTCTGACCTCAAGCGGGTACGATTGGGGTCGCGCTGCCCGACCAAGTCGCTGGCAACATCCCTGGCCCGTTCACCGCATGGTCCGCGCACCGACAATGCCGAAAAACGCACAAACCACCACGGCTCGACCTCCAGCCGCCGCGCGCTCGCTCCTCAAGCGCGGCTTCGATGTGCTGTTGGCGGTCGCGATGCTCCTCATCTCCTCGCCGGCCTGGGCCGCCATCGCGTTGCTCATCCTTCTTGAGGACGGGCGGCCTGTTTTCTTCACTCAGGAGCGCTGGGGGCTCGGCGCGAAGGCCATCAGCGTGCTCAAGTTCCGCACGATGGCCAAAGATGCGGTCGACGTGCACGGCGTGCGCCTGGCGCAGGAGGTCGACGCGCGCGTGACGCGCCTAGGCCGTGTCCTGCGGCGCATGGGCCTCGACGAGCTGCCCAACCTGCTCTCCATCCTGGGCGGCGAGATGTCCTTCGTCGGCCCGCGCGCGCTGGCTGTGGACGAGATGGTGCGCGACATCGACGGGCGCTTCCACTCCTATGATGAGGTGCCCGGCTTCCGCCGGCGCCTGGCCGTGCGCCCTGGACTCACGGGCCTGGCCACGGTCTACCTGCCGCGCGACGCCTCGCCCCGCCGCAAGTTTGCCTACGACCTCCTCTACATCCGCCGCTGGTCCTT
>JAPLGX010000502.1 GCA_026389925.1 Chloroflexota bacterium | reverse complement strand
GCGAGAGAGGAAACAGCGACGGACATGCCAACTGCAAGCCCCGGGCGATTTCCCAGCGGTCTTCGGTTGGGGGCCCGAGCCCGTCTCCCACGGAAATTCAACCGGTCGCAGTTCGAGTTGACCCGCGACCGGTTGGCTTCTATTGGTGATCGCCAGGCTGGTAGTGGGGCATACTAACGGTTTCTTGCATTTCGTTGACTCAGCTCATTCTCGGTGCTAGCATGTATTTCAATCTACACGTGTAGACAATACGTGTAGATTGCGACCAAACCCAAGGGCGAAGTCGCGTTATCTGGTGGAACGAAGTTAACCTCAAGTGCCCTGGTCCATCCAACAGCCGTCGTGTTGACCAAGTAGGCAGCCCGTTACCATCCGTCCTCTCCCACCCAAGGGAAGCCATCCAGGCCACTGAGGGGTCATGGTCTCTCACCACAGGCAAAGGGCTGACGCCCTCTCCTCGGACAAGGGCTCGATCACCCGGGACGACGTAGCCCGGCGAGCCGGTGTCTCGCCGGCAACCGTTTCCTACGTGATCAACAATGGGCCTCGTCCCGTCTCCCCCGAGACGCGCGCACGGGTTCTGGAAGCGATCCGCGAAACGGGCTATCAGCCCAATGCGATCGCCCGCAGCCTGCGTCGCCAGAAAACCTCGACGCTGGGCTTGGTCATTCCAGACACCAACAACCCTTACTTTGTGGAGGTCGCGCGCGGAGTCGAGACAGTCGCCTTCGAACATGGCTTCAAGGTTGTCCTCTGCCACTCAAACTACGACTCGGACCGCGAGGTCCAGTACATGGACCTCCTGGGTGCGGAACGCGCGGCCGGTGTCATATGGATCCCTTCTACCGAGAGCTCAGCGCCAGCCGAGCGGCTCATTGAGCATCAGGTCCCCCTGGTCATCCTGGACCGCACGGTCAACGGCGTACGCTCTCCTTCAGTGGTGGCAGACAACTTCCGCGGCGGGTATCTGGCCACTCAACACCTTATCTCCCTCCATCATCGTCGGATCGGGCTCATCGTGCGTCCCGTGGTGCTCAGCCACAGCGAGGAGCGCGCCCGCGGGTACGCGGCTGCGCTTCTCGAGCATGATCTCCCGGTTGAGGAGAAGCTCATCGTCCCAGGGGGCTTCCGCCTCGAGAACGGGCATGCGGCCGCCTGCTCACTCCTGGGCCTCGATCCGCCGCCTACGGCGATCTTTGCCTACAACGACATCATGGCCATAGGTGCCCTGCGCGCCGCCTATCAGCGCGGCCTGCGTGTCCCTGGCGATCTTTCGATCGTCGGTTTCGACGACATTCCTGAAGCTGCCTTCACGTGTCCCTCTCTCACAACTATCTCCCAGCCGAAATCGGAGATGGGGCGCAGAGGCGCGGAATTGCTGCTGGCCTTGATCGGAGGGCAATCCTCCTCATCAGATGCGCAGCCACCCCTGGGCGTCTATCTGGTGGTGCGCGAGTCAACTGGCCCTGCGCCTCAAGGGTGAGAGGATATCCGGCCAGGCAAAGGGACGTGTTCTGTGAGAATCATCGTTGGTTCGGATCATGTGGGCTTCCCGCTCAAGCAGGCGGCGATTGAGTATCTCATCTCGGTCGGAGTAGATGTCACGGACGCCGGCACTTATTCGCCCGAAGAACCCGTCGACTATCCAGACTATGCCAGAAGCGTCTGCCGCGCTGTGGCCTCTGGAGAGCATGACCGGGGCGTCCTCATCTGCGGCACGGGGCTGGGGATGTCCATTGCTGCCAATCGGTTCCCTGATGTGAGAGCCGCCCTCTGTCACGATGCCTTCACGGCTCACCAAAGCCGTGCCCACAACGACGCCAATGTCCTCTGCATGGGATCCTGGGTAGTTACCCAGGGGCAGGCAGAAGGGATCCTTGAAGAGTGGCTGAAAACGGGCTTCGAGGAAGGCCGCCACACACCGCGGCTCGCAAAACTGGAGAGCCAGATTCCTGAGACCCCTCCCTCCTCGGGTACGTTGGCTGAAGCACATGGCGTGGTCAAGGCACGCTTCGGCATTGCCCTCTCGCCTCGCCCCTCATCCTTCGCCCCTCTGCTCTTTGCCGGGCGTCTCACTGAAGGGCTTCGGGCCGCAGCCGAGGCCGGGTTCGAAGCGGTTGAGATCAGCCTCCGCTCGCCGGACGATCTCTCCCGAGACGAGCTCAGAACGATGCTCAACCAGTATGGCCTGTCCCTGACAGCCATTGCTACGGGACAGGCCTGCCTGCACGATTCTCTCTGCCTCAGCGACCCGCGTCCCAAGGTGCGCCAGGCCGCCCTTGACCGGCTCAACTCGATGATCCGGTTGGCGGCGCCGTTTGGGGCTTTCACCATCATCGGTGGGATTCGCGGCCGGTTGACGGGTCGAGAAGCGGAGCAGAAAGAGCAGCAGCGATCCGCGGTCGAGGCGATACGGGAGTGTGCGCGTCTTGCTTCCGGCCTGGGCGTGACCCTCCTGGTTGAACCCATCAATCGCTATGAGACCAACTTCATCAATACCGCGGATGAAGGCCTGCGACTCCTGGATGAAATCGCCGAACCGGCCGTGAAGCTCCTGCTGGACACCTTCCACATGAATATCGAGGAGCCGAATCTCCCCCTAGCATTGAGGAAGGCAGGGACACGACTGGGCGCACTTCACCTGGCCGACAGCAACCGCCAGGCCCCCGGGCGCGGCCACATTGACTTCGCCCCAATCTTTCGGGCCCTGGCTGAGATCCGGTTTGCCGGGCCCATTGCTGCTGAGATCTTGCCCATGCCTGACGATGCAGCAGCAGTCAGACTGACGGCTGACTTCCTGCGTGTCGCGGTTGCCTCAAGGAAGCAAGGGGTGGTAACGACCTGACCCAGGTGGCTTCCCACGAAGGGAGAAGAGTGCCATGCATGTTGTAAAGAATGCCCTGATCGTGACGATGGACGCGGAGCGTAGGGTGGTGCGGAACGGCCATATCTGGATCGAAGGAGATCGGATCGCCAAAATCGGCCCGGCCCAGGAGGTGAGGTTGCCGACGGGGCCTTACCAGGCGATTGACGCGACCGAGATGATCGCGATCCCCGGGTTCGTGAGCACCCACAACCATCTCTACAGCGCGGTGGTGCGCAGCCTTCCCTACGGCGGTCCCGAGGAAGAAACCGACCAGTTCTTCATCTCCTGGATCGAGCGCTTTTGGTTCAAATACCTCGAGGACAAAGTCAACAAGGAGCAATTGCGCGCGGGCACGCTCGTCAACTGCCTTGACCAAATCCGTAGTGGGATCACGACCACGGCGGACACCGTGGAAGGGTCCAACGCCTTGCCGGGCGCATTGGACGCTGTGGATGCGGGGATGCAGGAAGCGGGCATCCGTGGGCTGATCGGGTTCGAGACGACGGGGCGACTGGGAGAGGCGGTCGCGCAAAAGGGCCTGGAAGAGAACATTCGCTTTTTTGAGAAGGCGAGGTCACGCACGAGCCGCGTGGAGGGCTGCTTCAACGTCCATACCACCTTCACCTGCTCCACTGAACTCATCCAGGCGGTGGCCGAGGAGGCCCGCCGCCGCGGCGCGAGACTGCAGATGCACTGCTGTGACGACTACTGGCACTCCTTCGACACCACGCGCAGGTTCGGCAAGAGGGCCCTCAAGTACCTCGAGGACATTGGCTTCCTGGGAGCGGACGTCCTTCTGGCACACTGCTCCTACATCAACCAGTTTGAGGATCCGAAGCTCCTTGCCCACTATGACGTCAAGGTGGCTCACAACTCGGAAAGCAATGCCATCTTCGGCTTCTGGCCAGACATGGCGCGCCTGATCGAGGCCGGGGTGACGGTGGGGCTGGGCGTGGACGGAATGACCCACTCGATGTTCGAGATCATGCGCACGGCTCAGATGATCCACCGAATCCGCTACTACAACATCTCGATGTTCCCTGACACGCAAGTCCTGGAAATGGCCACACTCCAGGGAGCGAAGTGCCTGGGCAAGGAGAAGGACATTGGGTCCCTGGAGGCAGGGAAGAAAGCGGATCTTGTGCTTCTCGACAATCGCAGCGCCGTCCCGGTCTTCGAGAACAACGTTTACAACCACATCGTCTCGTCCTGTGATCGCTCCGACGTGAACTCTGTGTTCATCGACGGACGGCCGATCTTGCGCAACCGCGAGTTCGTCGACGTGGACGAGCAGGCGGCACGCGAGCAATGTCGCCAGGCTGCCCTGGAGCTGTGGAAGGGGAACAACTGGCCTGTGCCATGACGAGTCCTGAGACAGTGGCCGACCGCCTCGGCGACCAGAGAGTCATCCGCTTTGCCCAAGACCTCGTCCGCCTCTCAAGCGTCAATGGGGAGGAGGGCGCGCTCGCGGGTTTTCTGGCGGATACCTGCCAGAAGGCTGGGCTGCGGGTTGACCTCCGACCGGTCCAAGAAAGTCGCGCCAACGTGCTCGCCTTCCTCCCGGGAGAGAGCGAGGCAATTGGGCTTCTCTTCCACGGGCACACGGACACGGTCCCGTTCCTGGGCATGGCCGACCCGACAAGCGGGGAGATCCGAGACGGCTACCTGTGGGGGCGGGGATCCGTGGATCAGAAAGGCGGTCTGGCGGCCGCGGTCATGGCTCTGCTGGCCCTGGCCGAATCGGGCGCCCGCTTGCGGAAAGGCGTTGGCCTGGCCGCCGTGATCGACGAGGAGTCCGAGCATCGCGGCAGCATAGCCCTGGTAGAGGATGGTCTTAGAGCTGAATGCGCCGTTGTGACCGAACCCTCCGACCTACGCCTTCTTGTAGCTTGCAAGGGCACGGCGCCCGTTCGCATCCGCTTCACCGGAGTGCTCGCGCACGGATCCAACCCCTGGCTCGGCGTGAACGCCATCGAGATGGCGGCCCGTGTCATCCTGGCTCTGAGGGGGCTGGATCTGACGACCGTCGAGGTGCCCGGGGTCGGGACGATGCGCGCCTCCTACAACGTTGGGCTGATTGAAGGGGGGACCGCCTACAACAACGTGGCTAACTCCTGTAGCCTCTGGCTCGACCGACGCATGGTGCCAGGCGAGACCCAGGCGACTGCCCTGGCCGAGATCAAGAAGGTGCTCGAGGGTCTTGCAAGGGAGACCACAGACTTCAAGGCGGAGGCCGAGATCGCTCGACCGGACTGGAAGTGGGAGCGCATACGCGTGCGAGGGCTAAACCCGGCCCTGACCTCGGCGGACAGCCCGATCGCTAGGGCCGTGGCCGAGGCCCACCGAGCCGAGACGGGGAAAACGGTCG
>JAPLGX010000520.1 GCA_026389925.1 Chloroflexota bacterium | reverse complement strand
CACCCATCGAGCCGGCTCTCGGCTTCCCGCGCGGCCTCATCAAGCACAAGCCGCAAGGTCCGGCCTTCATGGACCACGTGCAACCAGCCGTTCACGCGCAGACGATTGATCTTGGCCCGGACGCGCGTAAGCGCCGTTTGCGTCTTTGCTCGGGGGTGACCGTCCAAGTACGCGTTCTGCTCGGCCACGAGCGATGCCACGGCGGCGCGTTTATCTTCGCGCGTCGCGGCCAATTCCTGGGCGCGGATGGGGTTGCGCCGCAACACCAATCGCCGCCCCTCCAACGCGACCTCGCACACTTGGGCGTCGAACAGCTCCATCTGCAACGCGCCGCCTTTAAGGAGTTTCTCGATCCGCGGCCGGGTCAGGGCCGTGATGTAATAGAAGCCCGCCTCGGTCAGTTCGTTTTTCTGGGCCTGTTTGATCATCCCGCGGTCGCCCACGAATGTCACCTTTTGGCACCCGAACCGCTCGGCCACTTTGTGCGCCTGCGAACCTACGGTCTTGGGGTCTTGAGTGTTGCCGGAGAAGACCTCGACCGATACGGGCTCGCCCGACTCGTCGCATAAAAGGCCCACCACGATCTGCTTCTTGCCCTTCTTGCCGTCCCGGTTGTAGCCGTAGGCGCCCAGCGCGTTGCAGTCCCCTTCCAGATGACTCGACGTCACGTCGTATAAAAACAACGTGGGCGGGATCCCGTTGCGCCGGGTCTTGAACAACCGATGATCGATGGCTTCCTGGTGTTCGCTGAGCCACGCCAGGTTCTCGTACAAGTCGTCCTCGTCGAATCCCCGTTCCAGTTCAAGTACATCGGCCAACGCGTGGGTCTCGTGCAACCGTACCGCGCTCAGCCGCGAACCCTGGTCGAGGACGCGGGCCACAATCTGCCACAACGCCAGCGACCCCTGGCGTCCCCCGCCCAGCGCCTTCACCACCCCCAACCGCCGGGCGGCCTCCGCCACCGCCCACACCGCCCCCACCGATTTGCCCTCGCGCAAGGTCACGCCCTCGCCCCGCACGCCCAGCGCCACCGCGTGCGGGTTCCTGAGCGCCCACTCGATGGCCTCGACCTGCTCGCGCGGAAAGTGCGTCAAATTGAGCAGCGTGCGCTTGTCCACCTTGTCCTTCCGGACCCGATACGACTCGCGCAGCAAGATCTGCTCGTAGACCTTCTCGCCTTGCTTCTTTCGGATTCGCTCCACGTACATCGTGGGCACATCATAGCACATACAATCCATAATGTCAAGCATATTATCCATTACTGTCGTGGGTACAACTCTGCGGCGACAAATCCCCTTAACCGCCTCACGGCGTTCTGCTTATCCAGATTTACGCCTCAGAATCCAGGGGGAACATCCGTTGTAATGGGAGTGCGTGCATCTTGAGCACTTTTCGCTGCGAGTGGGGTCTCAGGATAAGTTGCCATCAGCTTGACTCACTACACTGGAAGCCGCTCTGGCTCGACTCAGATCCATCTGCGGACGCGTGACCGATAGGTCGCGTAGACCTCGCCGAACTTCGTGGCCAGCATCTCCTCTTCCACGCGGATGACGCGGGTTTGGATGAACC
>JAPLGX010000458.1 GCA_026389925.1 Chloroflexota bacterium | reverse complement strand
ACCGGCTCATCCTCGGTGACAACCTGCTCGCTATGGCCGCCCTTCTCCCCCAGTGGGAAGGGCGGCTGCGTTTGATCTATGCCGATCCCCCGTTCGGCACCGGCAAGGGGTTCTCGCGCCGCGTCGGAAGCGGCGAAGATTCACGCCGCCCGGAGGACTGGCTGCTGGGGCACGGTTATTCGGACGCGTGGGAAGGGCCGGACGCGTACCTGGAACACCTCTACCCACGGCTCGCGCTCATGCACCGCCTGCTCGCCGAAGACGGGAGCCTGTATCTGCATCTCGATTGGCGCGCCGTGCACCACGCACGTCTCTTGCTCGACGAAATCTTTGGCCCACAGCAGATCCTCAACGAGATCATCTGGGTCTATCACGGCCCTTCGCCGGTGCGGACCTACTTCAACCGCAAGCACGATACGCTGCTGGCCTACTGCAAAGGGCGCCACCACGTGTTCAACGCGGACGAGGTGCGCATCCCATACGATGAATCCACCCGGCGCACCTTCGCCTCCTCGGCGCGGGCCGGCTTCGGGCGCCAGCCGGATCTCGACCGCGGCAAGGTGCCGGAGGACTGGTGGTACTTCCCCGTGGTTGCGCGGCTACATACAGAGCGAACAGGGTACCCGACGCAGAAACCGGAAGCGCTGCTTGAGCGCATCCTGCGCGCCTCGAGCCGGCCCGGCGATTGGGTGGGGGATTTCTACTGCGGGTCGGGGACAACGCTGCGCGTGGCCGAGAGCACAGGCCGCCGCTGGATCGGGGCCGACCTCTCGCCTCAAGCGCTGCAGGTGTGCCAGCGGCGCATGGCCCTGGCCGAGAGCCGAGGTTACACGCTCGAAGAGGCACTCGGCCCAGAGGCGACCGCCTCGGCCAACACCGCTCCTCGGCCGCCCGCTGGCTCCTTGCATGTGCGCAGCGAAGTGCACGGGGCGGAGGTTCGCCTGCAGCTCGAAGCCATGAGCGCCTGTGAACCGCAAGGGTTCCCCATTTCGCTCGACTACTGGGCAATCGATTTCGACTCTCAGCCGCCCATCTTCCGCAGCACAGCCCAGGCCGCACGTCCGTGGCGCCGCGGCCTGGCCCCTCTCAGCCTCAGCCACCGCTACCCACAACGCGGCATGCATCGCGTCCGAGTGCGCGCGGTGTGTGCCTCGGGCGAGACGGCCGAGGTGGAACTCTCGATTGAGGTTTGAAAGAAAGTCAGGCTTTGCGGCCGGGCTCTGGAACGTCGAGGCGGTAACCCATCCCGCGGATGGTCTTGAGGTAGCGCGGATGGTCGGGGGCGGCTTCGATCGTCTGGCGCAGCCACGAGATGTGCACGTCGAGCGTGCGCGTGTCGCCTGTGTAGTCGGTATCCCACACGGCTTTCAGCAGGAACTTGCGCGTCAGCAATTGCCCCGGGTGATGGAGGAACACCTCCAGCAGGCGCGCCTGCTTGGGCGTCACCCGCGCTTCGCGACCGGCGCAGGCCACCTTGCGCTGCATCAGATTGAGTTTGATCGGGCCCAGCTGCTGCCAGCTGTTCTCGTCGCCGGGCAGCAGCCGCTGGACGGCATTCAGAAGTTTGCGCGGAGTGAAGGGCGGCGTGAGGACGATGCTGGCGCCTGTCTCGGAAGGCTCATCGATTTCGGAACGGGTGATAAGCACGATCGGACAGCCGGCCAGCTTGGCATGGAGTGTCCGCGCCAGCCGCACCCCGCTCGTCCGCAGCGAGATGGCGTCCAGCACGACCACGTCCGGCATGGTGGATTTGGCGCGCTCAATCGCCTTGCGCGGCGCATTCTCCACCATGAGCGCAAAGCCCTTCTTCAGGAGCGCAGAACCGTGCGAGGGCACAGTTGTTCGGTCGCTCTCAATGAGGAGTATCTTGGCAGAACTCATGGTCGCAAGTTTGAGTGAGGATGGTGCCGCCCGTTCACCGCTGCCGCTCGGGCGTGCACGTGGGGCGTATTATATACTGACTGTGCGCGCAACCGCAAGTCGCACGAATGCATGAGTCGTTCGGATGAGCCACGAGTCGCCTCAGATGGTTTTTGTCGGGCCGCTGCGACAGGACTATGTCATCGGCCCGCAGAAAGACATCTACTTCGCACAGCCCGGGGGCAGTGCGCTGTACGCTGCCGTGGGCGCACGCGTGTGGGGCTCAGAGCCGCTGGCCATCGTCAGCCGGGTCGGAGAGGATTTTCCTCAGAGCTGGCTGGAGCAGCTTGAATCCAAGGGCATCTCGTGCGAAGCGGTGCGGGTCGTGCCCGGTGCTCCGTCCAGCCTTGCCTTCTACGAATACCGTAGCGACGGGGAAGTCAACGAGCGCGAGCCGCGCCTGGCCTGTGCCCGGGCCGGCGTGGCCATGCCCAAGGAGCTGCTCGCGTACACGCCGCCGGGCGCAGATGAGGACGTGCGCGATCGGTTCGCGCCGCTCGCCATCCGGCCAGAGGATCTGCCGAGTGCCCATCGGCAGGTGCGGGCAGCCTACCTGGCCCCGGCCCACATCGTCACTCACCAGACATTGCCTGCGCCGCTGCGCAGCGGCGGCACGACGACCATTGCACTCTCTCCCTCGCCGCGCTACCTCCGCCCCACCTCCCTCCACCTGCTGCGCTCACTTCTCCCAGGCATCAGCGTCTTTCTGCTCAATGAACGAAT
Source organism: Chloroflexota bacterium (assembly GCA_026389925.1). Lineage (GTDB taxonomy): Bacteria > Chloroflexota > Anaerolineae > Anaerolineales > RBG-16-64-43 > RBG-16-64-43. The sequence goes on along the minus strand of JAPLGX010000458.1, from coordinate 461 downwards.
GGCGCGCGGCCTGTACCGCGAATCGACGCGCGACCTGGCGGAGATAGCGCGCCGCCTGGCCTCTTATGGCTGCCCGCTGGTGGTTGTAATGGATGAGGCGGGCGGTCAGGTCCTATGCCGCGTGGAAGAACCTTCGCCCGCCACCATCCCCGCCTACCCGGCCGAGCGGCGCAACCCGGTGGGCGCCGAGGGGGCGTTTGCTGGAGGCTTCTTGGCCGGCTGGCGCCTCACCTACGACCCGCTCCAGGCAGTCCTCTACGGCAACGTATCGGCCTCGCTCAGCGTCGAAGGGCCGGGCGCGCTGTTCGCGCTCTCGCGCATGAAGGGCCTGGCCCAAGCGCGGTTGGAGTGGCTGCGCGCAAAGATGCGAGGGGCCTAGGCGGGCAAGCGCTCAGTTGCTTGGCGGAAGCGGGGGCCGCCCCCCTGCATTTCGCCTACCCGGCAGGCAGGACGATCACAAG
>JAPLGX010000311.1 GCA_026389925.1 Chloroflexota bacterium | reverse complement strand
CACCGTGATCCTGGTGCTCACCAGCCTCTTCCCCGGATTGTTGGGAGCGTGATGAAAGAGCCTTGGTTCCTGAGAGGAACGGTTCTCTTCTCCGGGCAAGGGGCTTTTTCATCACCCTGCTAGTGTCCCGTTCCGGAAGTTCGATGAGGAAGTCCTTCGCACTCTGCGAGGCCTTCGGCCTCACCCCCTTCCCCCTCTCCCCCGGGAAGCTGCCGCCGACACAGCCGTCAGTGGCGGAGAGGGGGAGAATCTCAAGGAGGCGGGGGGCCGAAGGCCCCCCGCCTCCTTCAAAACCTCACCCCTCCCCCGGCTAGACTCCCTCCTGGGAATGCTCACACGCGCCGGGGGAGGGGTCAGGGGTGGGGGTGGAGGACGACCACGGCCGTTCGGCATGCTCCCGTGGCGCGGCCGTGAAGTTGCACGTCGAGATCACCAGCCACGGTTAGTCTACGAACTCATGACGCGCGACACTAGGGCGTCGTCGTATCCACGGTCCTGAGGGACCATGTGGAAGGGCGCCGCCCATGGGCGCCCGCTGCTCGCAAGCGCTGGGGTGGATGCAGTCGCCACGATGATCGGGTTCTCCGTGGCCTGGCTCGCTCCATCCTTGGCACTCGGTCTGACCGGCCTGTGCCTCTGGCGGCTCATCGATCCTCGCATTGCGTCCAGGATCGCCCACCAGGCGAGAGCGCCGCGAATGGGACATTGTGGTACCATAGCAGGTGAAGACAGCCCGGGCGATGCTTGCGCATCGGGCGAGGGGAGAGGACAGTTCCATCCTCGTTGCTGCCCGTGCCACCACAGCCATCCTCCCCTCTTCGCCGCAACCCAGATTATCGCTCGACGCCTCATCTCGCTGGTTCTGTGATCTTCACCCAAAGGAGGGCCGGAATGCTCGCACATGTCCTGATCCCTCTCGACGGGTCCTCGCTGGCGGAGTGCGTCTTGCCCCACGGCCTCTCCGTTGCCAAGGCGTTCGGTGCCAGGGTGACTCTGATGCAGGTTGTGGAGCAGGCCGAAACCGGAGGGCGTGTGCCGACCATCGACACTCTGGAATGGCACTATAGCCAGGCAGCAGGAGTGACCTACCTTGAGCAGGTCGCTGAACGGCTGCGGCTCGCAGGATTGCCGACGGAACAGATCCTCTTAGAAGGCGACCCGGCCATGCGCGTGATTGACCATGCCCAGGCCAAACATGCCGACCTCATCCTCCTGAGCTCGCACGGTCGCAGCGGCTTGAGCGGCTGGAACGTGAGCAGCGTCGTGCAGAAGATCCTGGCGCGCGCCCACCTCTCCATCCTGCTCATCCCGGCCTACCAGCCTGCAGCGGACGAACTATCCGGCCTGCGCTATCGAAGGATCCTGGTCCCGCTGGACGGCTCCCAGCGCGCCGAGTGCGTTATCCCGCTTGTGACCGCGTTGGGGTCCGGGCACGGATCCCAACTCCTCTTGGCCCATGTGGTTCGCAGACCCGAACTGCCCCGTCGCGCGCCTCCCTCCAAGGAAGACCAGGCGCTGGCGGATGCGATCACCGAACGCAACCGGGTCGAAGCCAGCCGCTACCTGGAGGAACTCCGGTCGCGCCTGTCCCTCCCGGCGGAGACCCGTTTGTTGGTCAGCGACCACGTCGCCGCCACAATTCAGCAGCTTGCCCTGCAGGAAAGTGCTGACCTCGTCGTGCTCGGCGCCCACGGCTATTCGGGTGGAACTCAGTGGCCTTACGGCAGCCTGACAACGAGCTTCATCACCTACGGCAACAAGCCGCTCCTGATCGTCCAGGATCTCCCCCGGCAAGAGATTGATCCGACCGCGGCGGAGTTGGCCGTCAAAGAACACGGGCGACATTGATGCC
>JAPLGX010000464.1 GCA_026389925.1 Chloroflexota bacterium | reverse complement strand
AAGGAGAGGAATCCAACCGTGCGCGAAACGAAGCTGTGGGTGAAGCTGCCCGCCACCCAGCATCGGCGCACCTCAACTCCCGGCGAGAGAGTCTCGCGACGAATCGCCGTCAGCTTCTGGCCGGTTTGATACGACTGGGCGCTCGCCAGGATGGTCACCCGATGCCCGTTCTTCGCCAGCCGGGCCGCGAGTTCGAAGTGGCGCGTCCCGCCGGGATCATCCGGGCGGACGAAAACCTGGTGGACGAGAAGCACATGCATCTGTCGCACTACCCGGAACCGGAAGGGCGGGCGGAGAGACGCACCGAGGCGATCGGATCCGCTGAGCCGATCGGATTCAGTTCCACGGTGCCCGCCCAGAGAGAGAGGGTGCGGCCACTCGGGTCGACACGCCAAGTGGGAGTCTCATCCGTGCCCATGACCCAGATTGTAACGAACCTGGCCGGCAGCGAGGCCTGCATGCGCAGGGTCAAAGATAGTGCTGGCTCAAGGCTTGCGTAGCGCAGCGAGCGCCAGCCGCGCACTTCACGCGGCACGGGGTCATCCTCGCTGACGCCGAAAACGTCGAGCCCCGCGCGAACGAGGTTCACCTGCATGCCGGACGATCCCCACACAACTGCGCGCGCCCGGCGGTTCCTCCACAGATAGCCGAAATCCAGGAGCGAGTCACCCGGCTCGCCGCGCATCAAGCCCAGTTCGCCATCCGGCGCAAGCCAGTGCAGGCGCAACGCATGCGCGCCGCGACCGAGCACGTCGTCGACAACAATCCACGCCTGCCCCGCCAAGCCCACGAGCGCGCGGCGATGGAGAATACCCAGGCGCCGGTAGCCCCATTGGGAGGCGACCCCCAATGTGTAGCTCGAGCCGGCCTCCATGCGCTCGGCGCGCGCATTTTCCGCGACCCAAAGAAACCGTCCAACGCGATCCATCGCATCGCGTCCATCTACCACAACCGTGTTATGGACGCCGCTGCCGGCCAGCGCGTTCTCCCATGGCGTATCACCGCTGTAGAGATAGGTCCCCGCATCGCAGGCGAAATTGAGATCGCCGCTCCACAAGTCGGCGTGCAGTTGGTCGGCGTGTGCCGGGCGGTTGCGGAACCGCGCGCAGCGCAAGTAGCCGCGGCCGTCCTCAAGCCGCAGCGCGATCATCCCGCCGCGGGCATCGGCTCGCGGCGCGGCAGGCTGAGCCGCGCGCTGCGGTTCCTCCGCCGTGGGCAGCGAGCCCATCAGCCACAGCGCTTCTTCATCCCATGGACCCGGCCCCAGGAAGCGCTGCCCATCGCACAGCAGGCTGAGGGACTGAATGACCGGGCGGTAGTCCTCATAGGCACAGCTGGTCAGCGGGAAGACCAGCGACCCGTCGTTGTGCCCGAGGTTCGGCGCGCGGCCGGTTCGTTCATCGACCAGGCTGGCCAGGCAGTCGCGCATCGCGCGCAGGCGGGCGTAGGTCTCGCGCGGGAAGGGCCGCTCGTGCACTTCGCCCATCCGGACCGACCAGGCCAAAACCTGGGCGGCCAGGCGCTGATAGTTGACCGATTGCTGGATGTATCCGCCATCCGGCTCGATTTGCCTTTTCGCCGCGGCGATGAGCATGCGACGGCCACGGGCCGCCCAGCGCCCGGCTTCGCGCATCCACGGAAACGCCAGGCCGAGCGTCCAGAGCGCCGCCGCCTCGCTCAGCACGTGGTTGTTGCCCTGGGCCAGCGCATAGGCCAGGCTGGCCTCAATCCGACGGCCATGCTCGCGCAACGCGATGGCTAGGCGAGCACGCTGATCGCGCCCGAGCGAGGAGGATCTCCACATTCCGCTCAGCGCGAAGACCCAGCCCATCGCCCGCAGACCGACCTCCTGCGCGGAGAGCCACTGCGGCCCGCCGTTTGGTGGGTTGGCTTGCAGCCACGAATCAACGAGGCGCGTGAATTGCTGGGCGGCGCGTTCTTCGCCCGTGGCGGCGTACAGCCTCGCCAGGCGGTAAGCGATCGAGAAGCGGGATGCCTCCCATAGCCCCTTCACATCACCGGTTGACCGTTCGGCGATAAGGGTCCAGTGTTTCGTGGTGTCCTGTTCACGTCCGGTGAGTGGGTTGCGGTTCCAGGCCGGCGGGAGGCCGAGGCTGCGAAAGGTGTCTTCCCATAGCCGGAAACGCCCCGCGCAAGCAAGGACAGCTTCATCCATCAGCGTCTGCAGGCCCGGGCCCATCAACGCGACAAGCTGAGGGGCCAGCGTGCGGGCCTCGGCGAAGAACAGACGCGGCGGCGCCTCGCCCGCCAGGTAGCGCGCCGCCTCCGCCTGCGCGCTCGGACGGACGGCGTCCTCAAATCGCAGCGTATCCCACGCGCGCAGGGGGCTGCGGATGGCGACCAGCCCCGACCCGAGCTGGTAGCGATAGACCAGCCACCACAGCGGCTGCTCCACGCCGACCGTGCGCAACGCGCCCCACAGCAATCGCAGCGAGATCACGTGGCCCGTTTTCTGCGCGAAGATGGGGGAGATAGCCTGGCGGCCGCCACTTCCTCCGGCGCACGTGTTGCGAGCGACCGCGCCAGCGCGAATGTGGCTCGGTGAACGGCCACGATCTCGGCCAGCGGGATTGGCGAGGGCGCGCCGGAGGCAATTGACTGGATGAACGCACGCCACGCGGCGAGATGACCCTTATCTTGGCGCAGCCAATCACGCCGGGTCTGGTGGCGGCCCTCTTCAAAGGACTCAAGCTTGCGGAAGTCGTCCAGGATGTAGGCCGAACCGCCGGCAAATGCTTCCAAATACTCCTTCCCCAGCCCGCGGTCGCCTGCGGCGGTGTAGGTGAAGCTGCCTACAGCCCCGTTGCCGAACTCGAGGGTGGCGACGAAGTTATCCCGGTGGTAGCGGCCCAGGTCGGGCAAAGCCTGGCAGAACGCGCGCACCGGCAGCGCGCCGGCCAGGTAGGTCAGCAGGTCGACGAAATGGCAGGCCTCCCCCACGAGCCGCCCCCCGCCCTGACTCGCGTCGTGCAGCCAGTGGTCAAGCGGCAGATAGCCCGCGTTGACCCGCATGTGCAAGATCGGCGGCTCAGCACTCTCTGCAAGCCAGCGTTTCAGTCTTTGCACCATTGGCGCGAAGCGGCGGTTGAAGCCCACCATGAGGTTGAGCTCGGGATGCGCCGCAGCCTCCGCAGCCACGTCTGTCAGTTGTTCTTCGTCAAGCGCGAGCGGCTTCTCACAGAACACGTGCTTGCCGGCGCGCAATGCGAGCAGCGTCTGCCGCGCATGCTCATTGTGGCGCGTGAGGATGGCGACCGCATGGACGCGCGGGTCATCCAGCGCGTCGCTTTCATCGGTGGAGGCTCGCGCAAACCCAAAGCGCTCCGCGGCCTGACGCGCCGTGAGCCC
>JAPLGX010000001.1 GCA_026389925.1 Chloroflexota bacterium | reverse complement strand
GAGGTCTGGCTCCTTGGAGCTCTCGTCCACCATCTCGAGCAGTTCAGAGCAGATCGCCTGAGTCGTCTGCGCGTCCGTTCCGATCTTCTTCGCCTGCTCCCACATGCGCTTGATGCGCTGGGGCCGCATGAGGCGGTCAAGGAATCCCTCTTTGCCCGGCGGCGGGCGGGGACTTGTCGGCGGCGCCTCGTCCATGTTGACGGCGGAGAGCGGCGCTCGGCCAACGCCGGGCGGCGCGAACGTGCCGCCGGATTGCCACCACTGCTCGGCGTAGCGATGGGCGGGCTGTCGGTCGACATTGAACATCGCGATGCAGGATTCGCACACCATCCAGGGGGTGGATTGGCCAGCGAGGGTCTTGGTGCACATCGCGCGCAAGTCCGGGTTGTTCTTGAATGCCTCGTACGAGCGCACCCCCAGGAGCGCGAACTCCGCCTCGTGCTTCCCGTAGTAGTGCTGCCAGTACTTGGGCTCCCTCACTACCTCTCGCGTCACCAGCAGGTGGCCGCTCGGGGCGGAAAGCCCTGCACCGCATACGTCGCACACGCCAGAGGATTGCGCGGACATGATGGGCCTCCTTTCGACGGAACAATGCCCGCCCCTAAGCAGGCTAAGAGTACGCAGCGCAATGGGGCGAGCTCCTTTCTACACACGGCTAACGGTCGCATCGTTCAGCTGTGCGAACTTGGCGGCGTAATCGGCATTCGAGAAGAGAAAGTCGAGCCGGGTCGCAGCCGAACGGGTCACATTCAGTTTGATCCTCACGCCAAAAGCGCCCTGTTGGAACAACGCAGGGATTTCTCGGAAGTTCGGACGAGCAGACACGACTATCTTATGCGCCAGTGCGATTGCTGCTGCCCCAATTGCGACTGGCAGGAGAAATGACGAGGCGGGCATGTCGCTGATGTAGAATCACAGCAATAGCTATGATTGCCATGACTCTTTCGTAGTCCTTCTTGTATTGCGCGCCGAGTGAGGCGTGCTCGTGGCAGAAGGGGAGGTTCAGTGTCACGGCGTACTCCACCTTCTTACCTCTGGACTGAGCACTGTTGTAGAGATCGACCCTGACTTGTTCTTCAGCCCGCCCACCGCAATAGACACACTCCGAGGGGAAGTTGACTCGGGCATTTTGCCCCGCGAATCTGGAACCAGGGATGGGGATGCTCACACTAGCTTTCACAACGGCCTCCTCTATGATTGCCTAGTCTGGTCCACTTTGCCCCTTCCATGGAAAGGATCCGCGGGTTCGCCCGTTCACGTCTCGGGCCTGAGAATCCCATCACCCGCTCTCAGCACCGGCTGACACGCCGTGCGGCCTTGGACTTGGAATCGACTTTACAAGTGCGCCCTTGCGAGCCCCAGGGAGATGCGGACGGCGGGTCCGAGAGTGCATTGACTACCCAATCTGAGCTTCCCCTCCCGCGGCAGTTGGCGCCGGTCGAGTCGTCTCGATCCGCGCCGTCTTATGTGCGGCCACGGATTCCCGAAATGACGCGCGAAACCCATCCGTTTTGCCTCTGGACGTTGCTCCCACAGTGTCCGGGTCCCTTCATGACCCTGCTGAGGGCGATCCGTTAGTTCTGCGGTGCGCGCCCCTTGATCGCTTGGATCGCCTCCTGAGCGGACTCGCGGACCATAAGAATACGGTCTCGGGATGCCATGGCGAGCGCACCAAGCGCTCGCGCATCGCCGATCTCCCCCAACGCCGTCGCAGCAGGGGCCCGTACGTATTCGTCCACGTCGTGGAGGCAGGCGACGAGAGGCTCGACCGCCCTCGCATCCCCTGTCTTCCCTAGCGCAGAGGCCGCCGCGCCTCGCACGCCCACATCTTTGTCTTGGAGCGCAGCAATCAGCGCCTCAACGCTTTCTGCTTGTCGGAACTCGCCCAGAGCTTTGGCCACCGCCTCTCGAAGAAAGGAGGCGCTAAACGTCTCCAGGCCTTTGATGAGGGGTCGGATCGCGACCTGTCCCAGATCAACGGCGCGCTTCCAGTCATGGCTCGCCACGGCACACCACGCCTGGGTCAGCGGATCCGTCGGAGGGAGCAAACCCATGATGACCTCCGAGGCCGCAAACTGGCCCTGGTGCAGCAGCGTGGTCAGCGGCTCGATGGTCCGCGGGTCCCCTATCTTGAGCAAGGCCTCTACGGCAGCACGTGTTACCTCGCCTCTTGCATGGCCGGGCGCCTCAGGCTCCTCATGTTCAATCACGCTCACGAGAGCATCTGCAGCTCGAGGGTCTCGCAATTTGCCAAGAGCCTGGACGATCGCCTGCCGCTCCCAGTCATGACCCCCTTCCTGAAGGCCAGCGATCAGCGGCTCTACCGCCCGCGGATCGCCCAGGGTTCCAAGCGCAGCGGCGACGACGGATCGGATCCGACTGTCGCCCTGCAGGGCCGCGATCAGCGGTTCGACGGCGGCCTTGTCCCCGATGATGCCCAGGGCCTCTGCCGCGTAGTGGCGGATACTCTCGTTGGTGTCCTTGAGGAGAAGGATCAACTGCCGGACCGTGTCGGCGCCTCCAATCACGCGCCAGGCCTTCCTGGCAGCCTCGCGCCCGGCCGCGTCGGTATCGATCATCGCCGTCAGGAGACCGCGCACGTTTCTCTGTTTCGCCATTCTCTGAACTTTGCTTTCGCTCGTCATTGGGGACCTCTTCCGTCCGTTGAAAGGAGGGATCGGCCCACGACCCTCAGGCCTGACCCAACGGCCGCGGCGCCCTGACTGGCGTGCTGCGGTCTGCTTACAGCGGGTGTTCGCCGGACTGCGCCAAGAGCCGCGCCTCGACGCGCAGGACCACGCACCGCCGCACGAGTATCTCGCATTGTCAACGGCTGGGCTCGGTCCCTCCAAGGGCTTTGAGAGCGGCCGCGGCGAGTTCCCTGATTCTCTTCGCCTCGCCGTCCGTCCAGCCAATCTTCCCGCCTCCGGCGATCTGCGGTCGGAATCTGGC
>JAPLGX010000261.1 GCA_026389925.1 Chloroflexota bacterium | reverse complement strand
TGTAGTCCTCGTCGGTGAGCTTCAGGATGGGCTTGCGCACCTTCAGCGCGCCTCCCTACGGCACGCTGCTGATGCTCGAGGCGCGCGGGCGTGCGGCCGGTGCCGAGGCGGCCATGCGCGTGAGCCTGTTCCACCCGGATGGGTACGTGCTGACCGCGGCGCCGATTGCCGCCTGCCTGCTGCAGATGCTCGATGGCTCAGCGCGCCGGCCCGGGCTGCACCTCCAGGCACTGGCCGTCGACCCGCAGCGCATGCTGGATGATCTGCAGCGAATGGGTGTCTCGGTCGAGGTGTGGGGCCCGGCGCCGCCTCCCTTGCCTGCCCCGTGATCCTGGCACGACGCACTTCACATCGGGACCAGGAGGAAGATGTAGAATTGACATGAATCTCGGTAGCGATAGCGGTCGGCTCTTCCCACATCATTCCAGGAGGCAAAGTCATGACCGGCTACGTCGGCCCGATCGAAAAAGAAACCCTCAAGAACAAGTTCTTCCGGCGCGTACTCTTCACCGGCAAGCACGCTCAATTGGTCGTCATGTGCCTGAAGGGCGGCGAGGAGATCGGAAACGAAGTCCATCCCGATGTGGATCAGTTCTTCCGCATCGAGGAGGGCAAGGCCAAGTTCGTGTTCAATAGCAGCGAAGAACACAAGGTGAAGGACGGCGAGGCGGTCGTCGTGCCGGCCGGCACCTATCACAATGTGATCAATGCTTCGAAGAGCGAGTTGCTGCGCCTCTACACGATCTATACTCCGCCCCAGCACCCGGATGGAACGATCCAGGAGACCAAGGCGGAGGCCGAGGCGGCCGAGCACCACTAAGCCGCCTCGCTTTTCTTGGGCGCGGGGCCGGCTTGGGCCGTCGGCGTTCACACCGAAGCTGGGTGGCGTGACGCGACGGGACACCCGGCCTAATCCTGGAAGACTTGTCCCTGGTGAGGGATGGGAGGCGTATTGCTCCTATCCCTCTTTCATCGTATCGCCCCATCCTGGCGCCGGAGTCGCTCCGCAGTTGATTGGGGGCGGCCTCCCGCCGGTATCCCCGCTGGCTTCTTGCAGGTGAGGCGACCGGAATGTCCATCCTGCGCACACCCCTCCCAATTTGGACAAAAATGGGTTAGTATGCACGGCCAACCAACAAGGAGGGTCCTGTGCGACACACTACTCGTCAAATCACATTCGCCGCGGCCGTTTTGGCGCTGATCCTGGCTGCCTGCAGTCCCTCAGCGCCGGCCACAACTGCACCCACGCAGCCCGTCGAAGCACTTCCCGCCAGCACGACTGCGGCACCCGTAACCGACGCGGCTCCAGCGACATCCGAGCCCCCCAGCGGCGGCTCGGAGCTCATGTTGTTCGTCATTCAGCCGGAGACCTCGCAGGCGCAATTCCAAATCGAGGAGGTTCTGGCCGGATCCCCGAATACCGTCATTGGCACGACCCACAAAGTCGCGGGCATCATCCGCCTCGACCCGGCCCGCCCGGCTGCCTCGCAGGTTGGGCCGATCACGGTCGAGACCGGCACGTTGGTCACCGACAATTCTTTCCGCAACCGCGCGATCAGCAATTTCATACTCCAAAGCGGCAAGTACCCGCTGGCGACCTTTACCTCGACCGCATTGGCGGGCATGCCCGCCTCGGTGGCGGTGGGCGCGACCTTCAAGTTCACCCTCACCGGTGATCTGACCCTGCGCGACATCACCAAACCGGTGACCTTTGAAGTCACCGTCACGGCCGAGGCGGCCGATCGCATCAGCGGAAAGGCCACGGCAACAGTACGCCGCGCCGACTTCGCGCTGACCATCCCCTCCGTCCCGCAGGTTGCCAGTGTCTCGGAGGACGTACGTCTCGAAATCGACTTCACAGCCCAGCGCAGCGGCTAGCGAACTTGCGTCGTTACACATGACCCGCGAGAGTCATCGAGTAGGGAGGATGGGCAACCCATCCTCCCTACTCGATCTCAGGCGTTGTGCGCGCCGCGGGACAGACTCCTGAAGGGCGTCGGCAGGGCTCGCCCGGGCAGGGCAGCGCTTTGCCGCGCGAGTCAACGGCGTATTGGCACAAGCAGGACTGGCACCGAGCTGCGGCTGGAAACTTTGGGCGGCACGCTGCGCGCCCAGAAAGCCTGCGTACCGAGGGTCCCGTGCACCGCCATCACGATCAGCCCGACCCGCGCGCGCTCAGCGGCTCGTACGATTTCGGTTGCCGGGTCCCCGCGTGCGCTCTCAACAGTGACCTCAAGGGTGGAGGGAGCGAGCGACTTGGCCTGCTCCTGCACATAGGTCTCTGCAGCGGCCTGGTCGAGATCGAGCGCGGCACGCATTGCACCTGGGAGCAGGCGGGCCGTGGCGGCCTGTTGCCCGGCCAATGTCTCCGCGGTCGGCACCACCGTCATCAGGAGCAGGGACGCGCCGCATGGGCGGGCCAGCTCGGCCGCGATCGGCAGGGCGCGCGCATGCTCGGGGTCCGTGTCGAGCGGAACGAGAATGGTCGAGCACAACAGATCTTTCCCCGGGCTGGGCGCTTCCGGTTGGACGAGCAGAACCGGCGTTGCTCCCAGGGCGATCACCTGTTGCGCGATTGAGCCAAAGAGAATGTCGCGCGGCCCGGCGCGGCCGTGAGTGCACATCACGATCAGGTCCGGTTCGAGCTCATGCGTGTGCGCGACGATGCTGCGTGCCACATCGGTCACTGCCGCCGTGTGCACATGCGTTTGCGCCTTCACCTCGCCGGGCAGCGACTCGCGCGCCACGCGTTCGAGGTAGGCAATCGCCTCGGTGACGGTCGTCAGGTGCCGCTCGTGGTGGACCTGCTCCGGGGCGTCGCGTTCGATGACGTGCACGAGCGTCAGCGAGGCGCCGAGCTTCGAAGCCAGCGTCGCCGCCACAGGCAAAGCGGCCTCCGCCAGGCGCGACCCATCCAGGGGGACCAGGATATGCCGGAACATCGCCTCACCTCCCCCACAACGTCTGGTACACCAAGAACGCGTTGAGCGCGACGATGAGGACCGCGGCGGCCGAAGCCGCGGCCGTCGTCAGGCGGCTGTTGACCAGCGCGCCCATGATGTCCTTGCGGCGGGTGAACTGGACGAGCGGGATAACGGCAAACGGCAGCCCGAAGCTCAATACCACCTGGCTGATCACCAGCGTGCGCGTGGGGTCGAGCCCGATGGCGATGACGATCAGGGACGGCAGCATCGTCACCAGGCGCCGCAGCCAGGGCGGGATGTGGCGGTGCAGGAAGCCCTGCATGATCACCTGTCCGGCCATCGTTCCCACCGAGGCCGACGACAGCCCGGCCGCCAGAAGCGAGATCCCGAAGACCCAGCTCGCGGCCGACCCGAGCAGCGGCTCGAGTGTGCGATAGGCCTCCTCGATGGAGGCGACCTGCGTCAAACCCTTGTTGAAGAAGGTGGAGGCGGCCATGATCAGCATGGCGATGTTGATCAACCCCGCCAGACCCATCGCCAGCAGGACGTCGACGATCTCATAGCGCAGCAAACGGCGCCGCTCGGGCGCGCTCCGCGCAACGATGCGGTCCTGCATCAGCGACGAGTGCAGGTAGATCGCATGGGGCATGACCGTCGCCCCGAGAATCCCGCAGGCCAGCAGGACGCTCTCTGCGCCTTGAAATTGGGGCAAGACGGCATGCGTGAGCACCAGCCCCCATGCCGGGCGGTCGAGGACGGTTTCAATGATGTAGCTCACCGCAACCACGCCCACCAGCACGGTGATCACCGCCTCGATCGGGCGGAAGCCATAGTGCTCCAGGCTGAGGATGATGAAGGTGGCCACGGCCGTGAGCAGGCCCGCCAGCCACAGGGGGATCCCGAAAAGCAAGTTGAACCCAATCGCCGCGCCCAGGAATTCGGCCAGATCGGTGGCCATGGCCACGACTTCCATGATGCTCCACATCACGAGGACCAGCCAGCGCGGGTACCTCTCGCGGCAGTGTTCCGCCAGGTTGGCGCCGGTGGCGATCCCGAGCTTCGCCGAAAGGGTCTGGAGGAGCATCGCCAGTATGTTCGAGGCGACGACGACCCACAGCAAGAGGTAGCCGAAGCGCGCGCCCGCTTGAATGTTGGTCGCGTAGTTGCCGGGGTCCATGTAGGCAACGCTGGCCACGAAGGCGGGGCCGAGGAACGGCAGCAGGCGTGCGAGGCGCCCCTTGCCGGAGGAGCCGGAGAGGATTTCGGTGGCCGCCTGGCGCGTGCCACGATCATCGGCCAGGCTGCTGCGGGCCGCATGACTCTTGTCCTGGGACATGATCACCCAACCCTGCCACGTGCGGCACGGGATTCCGGAGGAGTCTACCACCGAGCCTTCGAGCTTTGATTGGCATGGGCCGTTGAGACCAAACCATCAGGTCGCATTCAATCCGGGCGCGAGGGAGGGACGGGCGAGGCGAGCCGCTGGGCGGCGCGGAAGAGAACGCCGCCTCCGGTTTCGGCGCGGACGAGCGCAGCCAGGACGGCAGGCAGCGCCGCTGTGCCCGGGTAGATCAGGTAGCGCGGCGACCAAACGGGGTGGAACTTCTCCTTGAACGCGTGCAGCCCCTTGAAGTTGTAGAGCTGATTGAGATGATCGTAGATGAAGTGCAGCGCCTTCTCGAGCGCCGGGTCGCTGGGCGTCTGGCCGATACCGGCCAGCCCGGAGAGCCCCAGGTTGACGCGAGGGGTGCCCTGCTCGCGGGCCCACTGGATGAGCGTGACCAGCAGCATCTCCATCGTGCCGGGTTCCGCGTCCAGCCGGCGGCGCATCAGGTCGATCGCCAGTTCGGGCTCCTGGTATTCGGGCGCCGCGCTGACGAAGGCGGTGACGCGTCCGCGCGGATCGCGCACCGTGGTGACGAGACTCTCGCGGACGTAGTCGTCGTCGAAACGCCCGACCGCGAATCCCATTTCGCTCGAGTGGCGCGCCGAGAGCCAGGCATCGCTGATCTCGTGCAGTTCGGCAAGTAGCGCGTCGGCAATCGGCGGCGTGTTGACCTGGGCGGTGTGCTGCAGGCGTTGCATGCGATTGATCTGTGTGCGCAGCGGCTTGTTGGCATTCCCCTCGAGACGGAAGGGGTCGACCTCGACAATGGCTTCGTGGCCGATGCACACGGCCTCCAGCCCGCTGTGCGCGTAGAGCGGAAGGAAATCCGGCAGGGTCTGGTAGAAGGCGGGGAGCCAGCCATTGCGGGAGGCGACGTCGCAGAACCGGCGGATGGCCTCCTCGGCTTGGGCCGAGGGACCAATCGGATCGCCGAGAGCGAGGGCCACGCCCCGGCGCGGCACATAGGCCACGAGTGAGTCCACAGCGAACAGGTAGGACTTGTCGTCGAAGAGGGCGAAGCGCGCGAGCGAGGTACGCCCATGGGCCGTGACAATCCGACGGGCGCGTTCGCGCTCCGCGGACGTGGCGGGGGCCCGCACCAGGACCGGTTGGAGGAGCATGAGCAGCGCGTACCCGATGGTCGCGGCGCCGACGATGTAAATCGAATCGGCGAAGTACTGCCCCAGGCTGGAGATCGGCTCGAGCCCGGGGTCGTAGAACTCGGTGAACATGACCAGCGTTTGCTCGATGGCGAGCGGCAGGCTGAAACGAGTGCGAAAGGCATGCTCCATCAGATAGAAGCCGGCCGTGCCATAGACGAGGGTGAAGAGCACGGCGATGGCCAGGACCTGCAGGCCGCGGCGTCCCGAGGGAGCATCGGATCGGGCGTGAAAGAGACGCCGCAGGGCGAGCAGCACGGCCATCAGCAGCAGGCCGATGCCTGCTTCTTCGTAATCGAGACCCTTGAGCAGATGGCTGATCACGGAAACGGCGAGAAGGATCAGCGTGAGAAACCAGGCCACACGCTTGCGTCGCCACAGTTGGCTGGCCAAGACGAGCAGCCCAAAGCCGGCCAGGGTGGAGGTGAGCCGCCCGCCATGGCGGACTTCCAGCGGCGAGAGTTGGTCGAGCAGGACGAGGCGGTGGGCGAAGGGGCGCGTGACCGATGAAAGCAGGTTGACCACCGCCATGGCCGCCACCAGGAGCGCGCTGAGGCGGACACACCATTTCTCAAGACGGGGCGAAAGCCACGGCCGCACGGGCGAACTCGTCTGGTCGATCTTGCTGTCGGAACTCATGGCTGGCCGTCAGGGTGCGGCAACGGTCTACGCGTGGAGGATGCGCGCGACATCCTCCGGGCGCGAAGAGAGACGCGACCCCTCGCGGGAGCGCCAGAACTTGCGCCCGCGTCGAGCGCAACCAGTCGCCCCATGAACCGGGGAAGATGATCTCTCATGGTGCGCGGTCCTCGCAAGTTGCCATCGAAGGAGGGTGTGTCGGTCATGGACGTTGGGGTTTGGCCAGCGCAAGAATCTTCTTCAGGTCGAGCGTCCCGGCCTGGCCCCAGCCTTGCTCGCCGCGCGCGACCTGGGGGCGAAAGGACTGGTAGAGATCGAAAGCTTCGGTTGCGAGTTCCTCTTGGGTGTGCGCCCGAGCGAGCGTTTGCATCGCCTTGCGCACCTCGGGCAGCGCCTCGCCGAATTTGCCCTCCAGGTAGCGCGTCACGGACTCGGGATCGATGGGATCATCCAGCACCACCGCGCGCAACCCGGCCTGGGTGGACTTAACGGGGATGGGCCGTCCGCACAGTTCTACCCAGCGGTCCTCGCCAAGGCCGGTCTTGGCCTTGGGTTTAGCGCCCGGCCCGAGCTCGGGTGCATGGTAGATGCCCAGCGAGCGCCCTTTGGATTGCGCGTTGAGCCCGGCCAATGCCTTGCCGAGGGTGAGCGCACTGCCCCATTCGAATCCCATGCGCTCGGCGACGACCGCGGCCCACAACGTGAGCACCGGTGCCCGGTTGACCTTGACGGTTTGGATTGGCATGCCGAGTGCCTCCCTGTATTCCTATCATAGCGCAGGCAAGCGCCTACATGGTCGGCGCCGCGATTTGCCTTTAGTTGCGGTGGTCTCCGCGAGACGGGTTCTCCGATCTCACGGCCGGCGGGAGTGCGCTAGAATGGGCCCGTCGGCGCGAATGCATCGCCACGCTGAGCCCTCAGCGACGTCGACGCGCGCCCGATATCTGGATTCACGCTGCAAGGAGATCCTCGATGAGCGAGACGCTGACGGAGAAACTCCCGCACTGGAACCTGTCCAGCATCTTTCCCGGACTCGAGAGTCCCGAATTCGAGCGGGGCATCGCCGAGCTCAAGACCCACATCGATGCGTTGGACGCCGCCATGGAGGCGCAGGGTATGCGCCGAGGGGCGGCCAAGATGCGATCATCCAAGGCCGTGGCCGCTCGCGTGGAGGCCTACCTGCGCGTGATGAATGCCAATGCCATGGCCTTTGAGACGCTCAAGACCTACATCCTTGGCTTTGTCTCGACCGACTCATTTAACACGCTTGCCCGCCGTCGTCTCTCGGAGCTCGAAATGCTTGGCGTTCAGCTTGAGACTCAGCAGACGCGCTTCACCGGTTGGTTGGGCGAGGCCCTGGCAGCGCCCGCTGCGCTGGACCGCCTGATCGAGACTTCCGGCCCGAGCCGCGAACATGCCTTCTTCCTTAAAGAGACCCTCGGCCAAAGCCGCTACCTGATGTCGGAGGCCGAAGAGGACCTGGCGGCCGAACTCCTGGTCACGGCGGGCAATGCCTGGGAGAAACTGCAGAACACCGTGACCTCGCAGGTGGCTGTGCCGTTCGCCGAGGCGGGTGAGCCGCAGGAGATGCCCGTGGCCGCACTGCAGAACCTCGTGCGCTACCATCCCGACGAAGGGGTACGGCGGCGGGCCTTCGAGGCTGAATTGCCCGCGTGGGAAAGCGTGCGCGAGCCGTTGGCCGCGTGCCTCAACAGCGTTAAGGGCACAGCCAACACGCTGGCCCGGCGGCGCGGCCGGCCGGATGCGTTGCACGCGGCGCTCGAGCAGGCGCGCCTCGAACGCGCCACGCTCGATACCATGATGAGCGTCATGCGCGAATCCTTCCCGATGTTCCGCCGCTACTTCGCCGCCAAAGCGCGCCGCCTGGGGAAGGAGCGACTGGCGTGGTGGGATCTCCATGCCCCCGTGGGGGCAAGTGAGCGGCGCTACGCGTACGACGAAGCGCGCGAATTCATCCTCAAGCAATTCGCCACCTTCAGCGGGCGCCTGGAGAACCTCGCCGCGCGCGCCTTCCGCGAAGGTTGGATCGATGCCGAACCGCGCAAAGGGAAAGTGGGCGGCGCCTTCTGCGCCGAGGTGCCGGGGCTCGAGCAATCGCGCATCCTGGCCAACTTCGACGGCTCGTTCGACCAGTTGCTGACGCTGGCGCACGAGCTGGGGCATGCCTTCCACAACGAATG
Organism: Chloroflexota bacterium; assembly: GCA_026389925.1. Taxonomy (GTDB): domain Bacteria; phylum Chloroflexota; class Anaerolineae; order Anaerolineales; family RBG-16-64-43; genus RBG-16-64-43. The sequence goes on along the minus strand of JAPLGX010000261.1, from coordinate 112 downwards.
CCTGGCGGGCCTGACGATGATTCAGCGCAAGACGCCGATGACCCTGGCGGAGACGGCCTCCATCTTCAATGAGACGCTGGTGACCGAGGCGGCGCTCGCAACGGCCGGCAGC
>JAPLGX010000042.1 GCA_026389925.1 Chloroflexota bacterium | reverse complement strand
CAGGCGCGCGCAGGGCCGTGTTCTTCCCCGAGCCGGGTTCGCGCGGCCTGTGGGGGTACGAGGCGGCTGGAGACCCGAAGGAAATCGTGCTGCACCTAGCCGATCGGGTCGACATTCTCTTCCCCATTCTCCACGGGACATTCGGCGAGGATGGCACCTTGCAGGGCTTGCTCGAGATGGCCGAAGTGCCGTACGTCGGCGCAGGGGTGCTGGCTTCTTCGGTCGGAATGGATAAGGGATTGTTCAAGGACCTGATGCGGGCGCAGGGCATCCCGGTTCCGGAATACGCGCTCGTCTTGCGGCGCGACATCGAACGGGATATGGAAGGTGTTGTGCGCAAAGCCGAGGCCGTCGCGCCCTATCCGCTCTTCACCAAGCCGGCCAACCTCGGCTCGTCGGTGGGTGTATCGCGCTGCGCCAATCGCTCCGATCTGAGCGAGGGCCTATTCGACGCCGCGCGCTACGACCGGCGGGTGCTTATCGAGCGCGGGATCAATGCCCGTGAAATCGAGGTCAGTGTGCTCGGCAACGACGACCCGCGGGCTTCGCTGCCGGGCGAAGTCATCCCCAGCCGGGATTTCTACTCGTATGAGGCGAAGTATATCGACGATACCTCCCGGTTGATCATCCCGGCCCCCCTCGCGCCTGAGAAGACTCGCGAAGCACAAGAAGTGGCGGTGCGCGTCTGCAAGGCGATCGACTGCGCAGGCATGGCGCGGGTCGATTTCCTGCTTGACCGAGACACGCAGGCGTTGTGGGTCAACGAAGCCAACACGCTGCCTGGGTTTACCCAGATCAGCATGTATCCGAAACTGTGGGAGGCCACAGGCATCCCGTATCCGCAGCTGCTCGACAAACTCATTGAACTTGGTTTTCAACGGCATGCGGAGAATGTGCGCAATGAGCGATCGTACGAAAGTGCATCGTCCGAAGCGAAGCATTAGGGCAGAGGTCGCATGAGTCGGGTTGGTCTTCGTCGAGAGAGTGCCGGGCGCGCCAGTCAGCTCCGCCAGAAGCGGCAGGGGCGGACGGCGCGCGCCGCGCGCCAGACGTATGCCAGCACGACCCGCACGACGTGGGAACCGCGCCGCCGCGCGCCGCTTTCGCGCGCGCGCCGCCGCTACGATATCGCCCTCGGCCAGCCGGGAGTCGAAGTCAGCCTGCCGGGTATTCCGCTCAGCTTCAATGCGCGCACGCTGGCCATCGCCCTGGCTCTGCTTTGCGGTGCGGGCATGCTGTTCTTCCTGTCGGGGGCTATTTTCGAGGCCGGGGCGCCCGCAGTCCGGGGCAACATCTATCTGCCGGCCGAGGTGGTTTCCGCCGCATCCGGCGTGGAGGGCGAGAACGTGTTTGGCCTCTCGCCGCTCGCGGTCAACCGTGCGCTCGTGGCGGCCAACCCTGGCGTGCGCCAAGTGCGGATGAACATCGGCTGGCCCAATCGGGTGACCCTCACCGTGCACGAGCGGGTGCCGATCCTCGCCTGGCAACAGGGGGCCACGCGCTACTGGGTGGACGCCGAGGGCGTGTTCTTCGTGGCACCTGGCGATCGCCAGGGCCTGGTTGCCGTCGACGTGCCTGAGGCCGGCCCCGAGGTGCGCCTGAACTCGCAGCCGTCGGTCGAGCCGCAGGTGGTGTCGGGCGCCCTGCAACTCATGGCTGCTTTCCCCGAAATGGCTCCGGTGGTGTACGACGCCCGCCGTGGCCTGGGATTGCACGACCCGCGCGGATGGGCGGTGTACTTCGGCACGGCCGCGGACATCGGCCGGAAGGCGGATCTCTATCAGCGAGTTATCTCGGGCATCCTGGCGCGGGGGGTGACCCCGCAATGGGTGAGCGTGGAGGACTTGCGCCAGCCGTATTACCACGAGTAGCCTGGCTGGCCTCAAGGAAGCGCATGACTGCGAATCTGTTTACCGGCATTGATGTGGGCACGACCAAAATCTGCACCCTGGTGGCGCAGGAAACCGAGGACGGCGGCCTGCAGATCATCGGTGTGGGGATCGAGCCCTCGCGCGGCTTGCGCAAGGGCGTGGTGGTCAATGTCGAGGATGCGGCGCGCGCCATCGCCGCCTCGATCGAGAAGGCCCAACGCACCGCCGGCTACGAGATTGCCTCAGCCGTGGTGAGCCTGGCCGGGGCGCAGGTTTCGTCGATCAACAGCCGCGGCGTGGTGGGCGTCTCGGGCGACGTGATCGCCGCGGAGGACGTAGCGCGCGCCAATGAAGCGGCGCGGGCTATCGCCGTTCCCTACGACCGCCAGGTAGTGCATGTCTTGCCGCGCGGGTTCGTGGTGGATGGGCAGGAGGGCATCCGCAACCCGGTGGGGATGCACGGCTTCCGCCTGGAAGTGGAGACCCACATCATCACCGCCGCGACGACCGCGCTGCAGAACCTGGCCCAGTGCGTCCAGGCCTGCGGCGTGGAGGTGGAAGGGTTCGTGCTCAACCCGTTAGCCTCGGCCGAAGCGGTGCTGCGCGATACCGAGCGCGACATGGGCGCGGGCGTCGTGGACATTGGCGGCGGAACAACCGACATCGCCCTCTACCACGAGGGAACGGTGAGCCATACGGCCGTGCTCCCGGTTGGCGGAGGGCATGTCACCTCGGATATCGCCCACGGCTTGCGCATGCCGAGTGAAGTGGCCGAAACGGTCAAGCTGACCCATGGGCACGCCATCCCTTCCGAGATTCAGCCCGGCGAGAGCTTCTTGGTTCGGCCTTTCGGCGAGGAAGCTCCTGTAGAAGTCCTGCGAGCGGACCTGGTGGCAATCATCCAGCCGCGCATGGAAGAGGTGTTCTCGCTGGTGCTGCAGGAGATAGAACGGGTGGGCGCGGTCAACTTCCTGCCGGCGGGCATCGTGCTCACTGGCGGAGGCAGCCGATTGCCGGGCGTGCGCCGCCTGGCAGCCGACATCCTCAATATGCCCGTGCGGGTTGCGGGCCCTGGCGAGTTGCGCGGTTTGGTGGATCAACTGAGCAGCCCGGCTTTTTCAACCAGCGTGGGTCTGTTGCTTTGGTTGCAGCACGTCGCGGTCAGCGAGGGTCCGGCGGCGCCGGCCCCGCGCCGCCGCGGACGTGGGGAGCACCCCTCGGTCGATTGGGGGCAGATCAAGGACTTCCTGAAGCGGCTTGCACCTTAGGCCCGAGGCGCCCGGTCGAGAGGAATGGGTTCACCCATGGCCAGGCAGCACGGGCACATTTCGAGAGGAGGAACCATGGCTTCCGTTCAACATGTCGAAACGTTCGCTCGCATCAAAGTCATCGGGG
>JAPLGX010000136.1 GCA_026389925.1 Chloroflexota bacterium | reverse complement strand
TCTCACGAATGACAATCGATTTCTTGGCCATGCTCAGGCCCCTTTCCGGAACGGCATACCCAGCAGCTGCAGCAGGCGCCGACCCTCTTCATCGTTGCGCGCGCTGGTTACGATCGTCACCTCAAATCCGCGCACCTTGTCGATCTTGTCGTACTGGATTTCCGGGAAGATCAACTGTTCGCGCAGGCCGAGGGTGTAGTTGCCGCGCCCGTCGAAGCTCTCGTCGGGCACGCCGCGGAAATCGCGCACGCGCGGCAGCGCCACGTTCATCAGCCGGTCGAGGAACGACCACATGCGCTCGCCGCGCAGGGTGACCATGGCGCCGATGACGCGCCCCTCGCGCAGCTTGAAGTTGGCGATGCTCTTGCGCGCCTTGGTCACCACGGGCTTCTGCCCGGCGATGATCGAGAGGTCGCCCACCGCCGCCTCGAGCGCCTTGGGGTTGTCGAGCGCCTCGCCCAGCCCGATATTGACCACCACCTTGCGCACCTGCGGCACCTGCATTGGATTGGTGTAGCCGAAATCGCGCCGCAGGGCAGGCACGATCTCCGTTCGATAGCGTTCCAGCAAGTTATGAGCCATGGCTCTTCTTCACTCCAGCGGCTAGGCGTCGATCACGGCGTGGCAATTCTTGCACACCCGCACCCGCCGTTCGCCCTGTGGCTGCCGGCCCACGCGCGACGCTTCGCCACACTTGGGGCAGACCAGCATCACGTTCGAAAGATGCAGCGGCCCAGGAAACTCGATAATGCCCGAAGTCAGCGCCCGGCCCTGGGTCTGCACCTGGCGCTTGTGCTTCTTGCGCAGGTTGACACCTTCCACCACCACGAAGTCGGCGCTCGGGATGACGCGCAGCACCTGGCCGCGCTTGCCGCGGTCCTTCCCGCTCAGCACTTCGATCGTGTCGCCCTTCTTGATGTTCACAGTCTGCTCCTCATCCTGCGCGCGGACCCGTACAGCCCGCGGCTCCGGAGACCCTGGGGGCACGCCCCCTAGAGCACCTCGGGGGCCAGCCCCCTACAAGACTTCGGGGGCAAGCGAGACAATCTTCATGAAGCCCTTCTCGCGCAACTCGCGCGCCACCGGCCCGAAAATGCGGGTGCCCCTGGGGTTCTCCCCATCGGCATCCAGAATCACGGCCGCGTTGTCGTCGAAGCGGATGTACGACCCATCCTCGCGGCGGTACTCCTTGGCGGTGCGCACGATGACCGCCTTGACCACTTCGCTCTTCTTCACCGACCCTTGAGGCGCGGCGGATTTCACCGCGGCCACCACCACGTCGCCGACAGAGCCGGTCTTGCGGCGCGAGCCGCCCTGGATATGGATCACAAGCAACACGCGCGCGCCGATGTTGTCGGCCACAGTCAGGCGCGTCTCTTGCTGGATCATGCCGCACCTCCGGTGTTAGCCGCGTCGGGCGAAACGGCCACCTGCTGCCCGCCCTGGACGATCTTTTCCACCACCCAGCGCTTGCTGTGCGAGAGCGGGCGGCTCTCCACCAGTTCCACCTTATCGCCCAGGCGGCAACCCAGCGGGTCGTGGGCCATGAATTTCGACGAGCGGTGCAACACTTTGCCGTACAGCCGGTGGCGCACAGTGTGGTCCACACGCACGACCACGCTCTTGGTCATGCGGGCGCTTACCACGGTGCCGATCATGCGACGGCGTTCGTTGGTCATGCCTGCTGTCCTTCCCCTTCCGCTGCGAGCTCCCGCTCGCGCAGAAGCGTTTCGATGCGGGCTATGGTGCGGCGCACGACCTTGAGCCGGGTGTAGTCCGAGAGCTGGCCCATGGTGAACTGGAAGCGCAGCTTCATATACTCGTCGCGCGTTTCGTCGAGCTTGGCGCGCAATTCGGCGGTCGCGAGGGCGCGCAGTTCTTCAATGTTCATGCCGCCTCCTCGATGCGCCCGGTCTCCAGGCGCGCAACGGGCTTGGTGCGCAGCGCGAGCTTGAAGGCGGCCCGCTTCAAGGCCTCCATGGCGGCCTCTTCCGGGAGCCCACCCACCTCGAATATGATGCGCCCGGGCTTGACCACCGCCACCCAGTGATCCACCGCGCCCTTGCCCTGGCCCATGCGGGTCTCGGCGGCTTTGCGCGTCACCGGCTTGTCGGGGAAGATGCGGATCCAGATCTTCCCGCGGCGCTTCATAGAATGCACCATGGCGCGGCGGGCCGCTTCGATTTGGCGTTGGGTCATCCAGCCGGGCTCCAAGGCCTGCAGCCCCCACTCGCCGAACGCCAGCTCGGTGCCGCGGCTCTCGTGGCCCTTCATGCGGCCGCGCATCTGCTTGCGCCATTTCACACGCTTTGGCAATAACATTGCGTCACCTCACCTCGCCGCGCGGATGGGCTGGCCACCCCGCGGAGCACGGCTACTCGCTGACGTAGGCGCCTTCAGTCGCCGGCACGTTCGCCTCTTCCGCCTCGGGGCGCGCTTCACCCCGGTAGATCCACACCTTGACCCCGATCCGCCCGAAGGTGGTCAGGGCCTCGGCCCGCGCAAAGTCCACGTCGGCGCGCAGCCATTGCAGCGGCACCCGGCCGTCGCGCACCCATTCGGTGCGGCGCATCTCGCTGCCCGAGAGCCGCCCGGCGCACATCACCTTGATGCCCTTGGCGCCCTGGCGCATGGCCGAGCTGACCGCGCGCTTCATCGCCCGGCTGTGGCCGATGCGTCGCTCGAGCTGGCGCGCAATATTGTCGGCCACCAGCGTCGCCTCCAGGTCGGGCGCGTTCACTTCCACCACCTTGAGGTCCACCTTGCAGCCGGCGAGCTGCTCCAGGTGCTGGCGCAGTTCTTTCACCGTGGCCCCCTTGCGCCCGATGAACACCCCCGGCTTGGCGGTGTGCACGAACACGCGCACCAGGTTGTGGTTGCGCTCGATCTCCACCCGCGCGATGGCCGCGCTGGTCGCGTCCTTGAGAATCAGGCGGCGGATGGCGAAATCCTGGTGCAACTGGCTGGCGTACTGCTTGCCGCTCGCGTACCAGCGGCTGTCCCAGCTCTTGTTGATTCCCAGGCGGAAACCGATCGGATGTACTTTGCGCCCCATAGCATCTCCTGGCCCGGTGCCGGCCGCCGCCCCGCAGGGCGCGCCGTGCTCCGGAATTCTTACTCGGCCGTCACTTCGCGCAAGGTGAGGGTGATGTGCGACGTGCGCCGCAGAATCGGCTTGAACCGTCCGCGTGCACCAAAGCGCCGCCAGCGGCGGGTCGGTCCTTCATTGGCGAAGGCCCCGCTCACGACCAGATCCTCCGTGCGCCAGCCGGCGTTCTCTTCGGCGTTGGCCATGGCCGAGCGCAGCAGCTTGGCCACATCGTGCGCGGCGGTCTGCGGCATGCTTTGCAGGAGGGCCAAAGCCTGCGGCGCCTTGCGCCCGCGAATGACGTTGATCACGCGCCGCATCTTTTGCGCCGAGGAGGGCGCGAAGCGCAGGGTTGCCCTGACCTCATCCATGGACTACCCCCTCCTTGGCGGCGGGGGCCGGCGCCGCGGGCGTGGCCGCCGTGGTGGCGGCTTCTCTCGTCACATGCCCGCGAAAAGTGCGCGTCGGGGCGAATTCGCCCAGGCGGTGACCCACCATGTTCTCGGTGACATAGATCGGCACGTGTCGCCGGCCGTCGGGAACCGCGATGGTGTGGCCGCCCCTCTGCGGGACGAGCGTGGTGGCGCGGCTCCGGGTGCGTGTGACTGTCTGCTCGCCGCGCTGGTTCATGGCCTCGACCTTCTTCAAGAGCTTCGGTTCGACGAACGGCCCCTTCTTCAGCGATCGCGACATTTTCTTGCCTCCACACTCACC
>JAPLGX010000290.1 GCA_026389925.1 Chloroflexota bacterium | reverse complement strand
CCCCGTACACTCTCTTCGAGCAGCCGCTGGTCCTCACGGGATGAGCCCAGATTCGTCACACTTAGGTCGCGGATATCCTCTGGCAGCAGCCCGCGCAGCACAGACAGTGCTTTCGGCGCATGTGCCGTCACCAAGACGCGCTCGCCAACGGCCAGCAAATGGCAGATTAGGTTCGCTATCGTGTGGCTCTTCCCGGTGCCGGGTGGGCCCTTTACGAGAACGCAAGGCTCAACCTGCAATCGGTCGATGATCTGGCGCTGCTCGTTGTTGGCGGGTAGGGGAAAAAGGTAGCGCTCCAACGAGCCTGCCGGACGCTCGGTGGCATCCGGTCCAGATTCCGATCCGACAGAAGCGCCACCGTGCGTCTCGCCCTCCGCTAGTAGGCGGCGCCACGGCTTCGTGGTCTCCCATTCGGCGCCTCCGACGTTCTCAATGAACTTGCGGAGCAGCTCCTCGTAACCCGTCGGTCGCCGCTCGCGCAGCACGAGGGCGGGGGCGTACGACAGCCTAGGCGTAGATTCGGAGCGGTCAGCTGGCTTCCTTGCGCCCTCATCAACTGCGGTGTCGGCTCGGAGACGGTTGGCGATTTCGCGGAAGATCGGTCCCAGCCTAGCGGTATCCCATGCCTGAATGTCGAGGTCCTCCAGTTTGTCCTCGACGGTTGTCTCTTGGAGGCGAGGCTGGTGTTGCAGTTCCAGCATGTCGAGTTCAACCCGAAAGCCATCGAAAGAGGCTGCTGGAATCACCGTGAGCACTCCTCGCGCAGCGTCGAGGCTGATCTCGGCGGGGGCCGTGAGGAGGTGGCGGGCGACCGATGTCCCGGTCGGGTCGCGCCACTGCAACATGCCAACTGCAAGCAGAAGCTCGTACCGTTCCTCGGATTCCTCGAGGCGGCGACGCATGAAGTCGAGTTCTTCGTACACACGCTGCACGTCCTGCCAACGCCGCGTTTCCTTGGCCCACGGCTCCCAACTGCTTATGAGGTACTCGAGCCATGCTTCCTCGACTTCAGGATTGTCGGCAAGGCGAAGTGCTTCGGGGCGCTGGTCGTTCAATGCGCCAGTTGAATCAGTGTGGTCTACTGAATCTGAGACTTGCTCTTTGACCAGTACCGTAATCTCGGCTCGAAGCTCGGGCTCCTTGTCCGCTGAATCCAAGTTCTCGGCGCGAACCCACAAAGCAATCGCCTCTGGCAGTGGCGGGCGCGTCGGCATCCGCTTTCGCCGAACCTCAAGCCAATCGGTGGTGTCGCTAGGGTTGTCCGTTAGGAAAGGGGAGCGACATTCGGCCCGGTCCCTGGGAATGTCAGCGAACCAGATGAGCTTGTCTCCAGTTCCGTACGTGCTGACTCGCTTCCTCCTAGTGGCGGCAGAGGCCCGAAGGAAGGCGAGCAGCGCAAGTCCCTTATCCGTTGCCGCATTCACGGTATGCGAGTCCGTTCCCAGTTAGGCAATGAAATGCCAAGTGAGTTCGCGCATTGCTGCGGCTTGGCCGCTACGAAGCCCCGTACCATATGCACCGCCGGCCCACCGACAGCAAGGCCGGCCGGAGTCGAAGACAAGGTACGAGGGGGGTGTCACATTGGCGTCAGATGAGGCCAAACGGCCGCCGGCCAGACATCACGGGGGGGGACAGGGGGTTAAGGGCCGGGGGCTTGGGTGCTTCCTTCTCGCTCGAATGACGGTACAACAGAACGCAGAGGGCACCGATGACCGCACCGGCCGACGTGGGAACCAAGGTGGTTAGCTACCTGAGGGTATCCACTGTGAAGCAGGGGCACAGCGGGCTGGGACTCGAAGCCCAGCGGGAAGCGGTGCGCCGATTCATCGGCACCGACCGCAAGTTGGTTGCGGAATACGTCGAAGTCGAATCCGGCAAGAATCCCGACCGCTCCCAA
>JAPLGX010000316.1 GCA_026389925.1 Chloroflexota bacterium | reverse complement strand
CGGCGCCGTTCTCCCCCAGGATGGCGTGTACTTCGGACGCAACGATGTCCAGGTCCACCCGGTCATTGGCCAGCACACCCGGGAAAGCCTTGGTGATTCCGCGCATCGAAACCGTTTGCAGAGCGGACGATTCTGATGAGGGAGTACTCGGCATGGATTTGTTTCCTGTGTGACTGAGGAGCATCACGCAAGCAGATGGGTCTCCGCCGGCCTGAGGCTGCGAGCCAATTCCAATCATAAGAAATCGAAGCCTGATTCTTGAGCGTAGAAAATGGGGGTCTTGCCGTGATCGAGCTACCCGGGACAAATACGCGGCCCGACCCCGTAGAAAGTACGGGGTCGGGAGTAGCCAGGAAGAAAGTGGGATGAGCAGGTCATTCGATCATACCGTGCTCGCGGGCATAGCGCACAAGTTCGACCCGGCTGTGCAAGCCAAGTTTGTCAGAGATGTTCGCCCGATGCCCTTCGACGGTCCGGATGCTGATGTTGAGGTGCGTGCCGATCTGGCGGTTGGTGTACCCATCAACGATCAGCTTGAGGATTTCCTTCTCACGCGAGGTGAGAGTTTCCACCGAGGTCGTTTGGAGCGAGGGGACTTGCCTGGGCTCCCCGAGCAGAGTCCGGATCATGGAGGGATCTATGTACAAGTCGCCGCGTAGGATGACCTGGATGGCCGAGATCAATTCCGCCTCGGCCGCCCGCTTGAGGATATAGCCGACCGCACCGGCTTTGATGGCCTCTTTGAGCAAGGCTTCGTCCTCGTGGAGGGTCAGAACCAGGATGCGCAGGTCCGGGAACCTGGGCTTGATGTTCCGCGTGACCGAGATACCATCCAGGTCCGGCATGCTGAGATCAAGAACGAGGACATCCGGCCGGGCCTTCTCGACCATTGCGATGGCTTCGTACCCGCCAGCCGCCTCCCCGACCAGTTCCAGCCCCTCTTCCGACGCGATGAGAGTGCGCAGACCAGCCCGCACGATTGCATGATCATCTGCAATCAATACTTTAGTCATGGCACGGCACCTCTGCCTTTACCGTCGTGCCCTTTCCGGGTGAACTTTCGATCACGAAACTCCCGCCCAGCATTTCAATCCGTTCGCGCATTCCAAACAACCCCAGATGGTCTTCGAGGCTGGGGGAACTTGGCAGGAATCCGACCCCGTCGTCCTCTACGATCATGACCACGTGGTGGTTGTGCAGGTTGAGCAGAACGTCCACACGGCTGGCTTGGGCGTGCAGCACTACATTCGTCAGGGATTCCTGGCCGATCCGGAAGAAGGCGGTTTCTACCTCGATGGGCAGGCGCTTGCCCTCCATGCCGACCGCTTCGAAATCGACAGGGATTCCGTACCGCCGGTTGAACTCGGCGATGAACTGCTGCAAGGTGGTCACCAGGCCAAGATGGTCCAGGCTGGCCGGTCTCAAATTCACCGCGAGCTTGTGAAGGTTATCCTGGATCGTGTTGGCTGTTTTCTTCAGCTCATCTATCCGCTCGCGCAGCGTACCCGGTTGGTCCAGGCTGCGCTCCAGGAGACCCAGTTGGACGGTCAGGGCGGTCAGCAGCTGGCCGGATTCATCATGCAGCTCGCGGGAGAGATGAAGGCGCTCCTCCTCCTGTGCTTTCATCAGGCGCTGGGAAAGCCCATGCAACTGCTTGTTGCTGCGCCTGACCTCGTCGAACAACAGAGTGTTTTGAATGGCTACGGCAGCCAGGTTGGCGTAGGATTGGAGCAGGATTTGATTATCGTGCGAGAAAAAATCCTTCTGCCGGCTGAGGAGCCGGAGCGTACCAATCAGCCGGTTGCTGAAGAGGAGCGGGAAGACCGCATAAGCCCGGTACACCTTGTCCTTGGACCCGTCAGACGGTGTGATGGCACCCAGTTCTCTGATAGTGGGAGAAGTCAGGGCTTGCATGGAATCGATCTCTGGCCACTTTTCTTTCAGACTTTTGATCAAGCTGGGTGAAGCGCCATATGCGATGATCCGGGCTTCCCCTTCCTCATATTGGTCCCGGGTTTCGATCCAGGCGATGTCCAAGCCCAGGCGCGTGACTGCCAACCGGCAGATGGTCTGGAAGATATTCGTGATCTCGAAGTTGTCTAGGAAAGACTTGGAGGAGTCGTTCAGGGTCGCCAGATCGTCTGCGCGCTGGCGTAGGGCATCGGTCGCCTTTCGCCGTTCGATCGTGGCAGCCGCCAAAATGAGCGCAGTCAAGGTGACAACTGCCATGAAGGTTTGCAGGAGCACGAGACTATCGTTCTTCGACTCCAGCGAGAATGGTCCCATGCCCTGCGAAGTGCCCCAGATCGCAATCCCGGAAACGATAGCGATGGCGATCGTGGCACCCCGTTGGCCAAAGCGTAGCGCCGCCCAAATCACGAACGGAAAGATCACATAGATCATTGCCTGGTGGAGTATCCCGATGGGTGGCAAGCTGCTGAACACATACCAGGTGACGGCTGCCACGAGCACCAAGAGGATCCCCCCTTCTATGTAGGTGCGTCGAGACCCAGGTGCTGCGGGGAAGGATTTCCAGGTCAGCAACAGCGGTGCGACGACCAGGGCCCCGAGCAAATCCCCGATCCACCAGGTGAACCAGATCGCCCAGAAGCTTTGCCAAATCCCATTCCCCGTAAGCATCAGAGTAATAGTGCCGATAGTGGCACCGATGATCGTGCAGATCAGAGAGACTAGGACCAGGCCAACCACATCCCGAATGCGGTCGATTTCGTGATGAAAACCAACAATCTTATCCAGGCAGTAGACTGCGGCCACTGCCTCTAGAGTATTCCCAAGCGACATGCCTGCTGCAAGGTTGAGTGGGGCCCCGGTCAGCAGAGAACCCAGCAGGACTCCCAGGGTGATTCCGGGCCAAAAGCGGTTTCCGAGGATGAGCAGGGCAGCCAAGCCGATCCCGGTGGGAGGCCATACCGGGGAGGTGTTGGCCTGGACATAGGCCATCTTTAATCCCAACCGGGCGGCAAGGTGGTATGCCACGGCCAACACGAATACCTTGATCGCGTATGTCAGGATAGGCTTGGTCTTTAGACTGTGGTTCATTTGGAATAGGGTCATGAGCTGAGAGTAAACCATGAAGAAGCGTGAAGACCATGATCGTACTCGATTATATTACTGAAACAGCTGTAAGAACCAGGTCCCATCAATCTATGGCGACCTCTCGCAAGATTCATCACC
>JAPLGX010000183.1 GCA_026389925.1 Chloroflexota bacterium | reverse complement strand
GAGGAGGAACGCGCCATTCTGCATCGCTTCGTAAAGAGCGACCCGCTTCTCGACCTGGCTGCCGTCGTCGAGGGGTCGGACCTGACTGCGCTGAGCCATACGACACGTGCCGTCCACGTGAGCCGATCACTTGAGAACTACCTGCTCGAAATCACGGAGGCCACGCGCCGCAGCGAGGCGCTGTCGCTGGGCGTCAGCCCGCGCGGATCGCTGGCACTCTATCGCACGGCCCAGTGCCTGGCCGCGTTGCGCGGGCGGGCGTACGTCCTGCCCGACGATATCCAGGAATTGCTCGCCCCGGTTCTGGCACACCGCCTGATCCTCTCAAGCCAGGCACGCTTGCGTGAGCGCACGCTCGAAGAGGTCCTGCGTTCGATCGTTGAGACTGTCCCGGTGCCGGTGGAAGAATCCTGGTCGGAGAAGGCCCATTGACCGACCCGGCGCGCGGATTTCTGGCCGCTCTGGTCGTGGTCGTCGGATTGGCGCTGCGCAACCATCTGCTCGTCTTCCTCGGCATCTTGCTGGGGCTGGTCGTGGCCACCTCCTGGATGTGGGGGAAGTACTGCCTGCGTGCGGTGAGTTACACCCGCCACCTGGCCTCCCTGCGCCTCGGCTTCGGTGAGCAGACCGACTTGTGGATCGAAGTGGTCAACGCCAAGCCGCTGCCCCTGGCCTGGCTGCGCGCCGAAGATGAACTGCCGGTTGAACTGGCGCTCTCCGGGCGGGATCTCGTGCCGGGCAACCGCGCCGCGCGCCAGGTGCTCGACCATTCGTTTACGCTGCGCGGATACGAACGCGTGCGCCGGCGCTACCGCCTTGTGGCGCGCGCCCGCGGCGCGTTCGATGTGGGACCGGTCGCGCTCACCTCGGGCGACCTGTTCGGGTTTCGCACGCGGTCGATCGAGGAGCAGTGCGTGCAAACGGTCCTTGTCTATCCGCGCGTGGTGCCGATGCGTGAGATCCCGCTTCTCGCGGCCCGCCCGTATGGCGAGAAGCGCGCCCGGCGCTGGCTGCTCGAAGATCCGCTGCTGCTCGCCGGCGCGCGCGAATACCGCCCCGGCGACAGCTTGCGGCACATCCACTGGAAGGCCTCTGCCCGCTATGCCCGTCTGCAAATGCGCACCTTCGATGCGAGTGCCGACCCGCACCTGGTGCTGATGATCAACGGGCAGACGATCGAACCCGCCTACGCCGGCACGCTGCGCGACAAGTTCGAGGCGCTGCTGGTGGTGGCCGCCTCGCTGGCGCGCGCCGCCCTGGAGGCCGGCAGCCCGGTGGGCGTGCAGACCAATGCCGTCATGCGCGATTCGCACGCCCAGGTGCGCTTGCCCAGCTCACGCCACCCGGCGCAGCTGGCGCGCATCCTGGAGGCGATGGCGCTGCTCACACCCTACATCGCCACCCCCTTCGACCAGATGTTGGCCCTCGAAAGGCGGCGCCTTCCGTACGGCGCCACGGTGGTGATTCTCACCACGCTCTTCAATCCGCGCATCGCTGTCGAAATGGTGAATCTCAAATCGGCCGGGCACCCGGTGGCGTTGGTGAGCCTGGTGGAGGATCGCGCGGTGATCGAGACAGCCGCGGGCACCCCAGCCTATTTCGTGGACCCGGCCTGGCAGCCCCTTGGGAAGGCGAACAGTGTCTAACTCGGTGCTGCTCACGCTGGCAATGGCAAGCATGCCCGTGGGCAGTGCCTTCCTGTGGTCAGTGTGGGGCGCGCGTCTCCTGCGCGGCGCGCCCGCCGGCGCGAGTTGGCTGATGTGGACGCTGGCTTTGCTGCCGGTCGTCTCGAGCCTGAGTGTGGTCCTCATTCGTCCGCGCCTCAAGGCGGTTGGATTGCGCCTTGCCTTCAGCCTTGGGCTGGTGCTGCTGGGGCTGGCCCTCGCCGCCGCCGTGCTGCGGTTTGAATGGCTGGCGGCTGGCGGAGCGCCAGGGCCGACGGGCGTGGTGTTGTGGCGCCTCAGTCTCCTTCCCATCCCCATCGCCTGCCTTGCGCTCTGGCTGTGGGGGGAATGGGTGGGCCACGGCACAATCGGTCAACGGGACGTGCGCCTGGCCCTCAGCCGCAATGTGATGACAATCTTGCTGCTATACCTTTTCTACAACTCGGCGCCGCTGCTCACGGTGGGCGAGGCACTCGGGCCGATCGTTCTCGTCTTTGTGGCCGGGGTGTTGGCGCTGGCCGCCTCCAACCTAGAGCGGCTGCGCGTGCAGCGGGAGGGCGCACCCGTCGCGCCAGTGCTCGACCGCTACTGGCTGCAAACCGTTGCCGGGCTGACCGCGGTGTTGCTCCTCGCCGGATTACTCATCACCGGGCTGGCCAACACGCGCGTCTTCGCTCAAGCGGGAGGGGTTGTGCTGGTGGCGTTGGCGGCGGTGGCTATCGGCCTCTCGTGGATCCTGGTGGCTTTCGGAGTGCTGATCTTCCTCCTGCTGTATCCATTGCGCGGTCTCTTCCAAAGCATCTCAACCCAGATGCTTTTGCCCACTCCAGCTCCGACCTCGCCGGCGCTTGCCACCGCGCAAGCCGCGGCACCCTCGACGGCCGCCGCGCCGTCACCGATCTTTGAGGCCGCCGGCTGGGTGGTGGCGGTCGGTATCCTCGTTGCCCTCATCCTGATGGTCTTCTGGCTGCGTTTGCGATCGGAGGCATTGGCTCGCACCGAAACGGCCGAAGAGGTGCGCGACAGCATCCTCTCGGGCGATCTGTTGTGGCGCCAATTGCAGAATCTCTTCGGCGGCCGGCGTGGGAGCGGGGGCAAGGAACCCTCCGCCTACTTGCCGCTGGGCGGTGAGGCGACTGCGGCCCGCGTGCGCATCCGCCGCGCCTACCAGGCCGCGCTGCAGTGGGCGTTCGAGCGCGGGCGCGTGCGTGCGCCCTCCGAGACTCCGAGGGCGTTCGCCCACGCGCTCGATCAACTCTCCTTGAATTCTGTGGCAGGCCGCGCGCTGACCGAGGCCTATCAGCCGGCGCGCTACGCGGCAGAGGAACCGGGTCCGCAGCTGGCCGAGCAGGCCGAGGCCTCCTTGGCCAGTTTGGTGGCATCCGATTCGCAGCGCGAACTGCACGAGGATCGCAGCTAGCCTCGCCCTACGCGCTTCCCTCCGCGCATCACCCACTTCACCAAGTTCGTTCCATAACGGTACCCGAGGTGGCGATAGCTCGGGATTGCCAGGGCAATCACGTCCGCTTGTTTGCCCGGGGTGAGGCTGCCCACGCGATCGGCGAGGCCCAGCGCTGCGGCCGCGTTGATCGTGGCCGCCGCGATGGCCTCGGCCGGCGTGAGGCGCATGTAGCGGCAGGCGAGCGCGATGGCCATCTGCATGCTCTCGCAGGGCGAGGTGCCCGGGTTGAAGTCGGACGCAAGCGCGAGTGTGGCACCGGCCTCGATCATCGCTCGCGCCGGCGTGTAGGCGGCTTGAGCCAGGCCGAAGGGAGTTCCCGGGAGCGCCACGGCCACCGTCGAGCTCGTGCCAAGCGCGGCGATCTCCGCTTTGGAGGTGGCCACCAGATGATCGGCCGAGGCGGCTCCGAGCTCGACGGCCAACCTCGCACCGCCCAGGTTCTCGAATTCGTCGGCGTGGATCTTCAGCCGGTAGCCGAGCGCGCGAGCGCGTTCGAAGATGCGCCGCGACTGGGCGAGCGTGAAGGCGCCCTTCTCGCAGAACACGTCCACAAAGAGCGGCGCCTGCTCGCCGCACAGCTCCCGCCAGCGAGTGATGGCGCGAGGGAGCATGTGCTCCACGATCTCGTCAACATAGGCATCGGGCTTCGCGGCGTGCTCGCGGGGAACCGCGTGCGCCGGAAGGAAGGTGGCCTGGATGTTCATCGGCATGCTTCGCCGCAGGCGGGCGATGGCCTCGAGCATGCGCAGTTCGGACTCCGGTTCCAGTCCGTAGCCGGTCTTGATCTCGCAGGTGGTCGTGCCGTGGGCCAGCATGCGGCGCAGGCGTGGCCGTGTGGCTTCGACGAGCTCCGCGACGGTGGCCGCGCGCGTCTGATCCACGGTGGAGAGAATTCCGCCGCCGCCGGCGAGGATTTCCGAGTAGGTCCGGCCGGCGATGCGCTGCTCGAACTCGAGCGCGCGGTCGCCGATCCACATCGCGTGCGTGTGCGGGTCCACAAAGCCCGGCATCAGCACGCAGCCGGTCGCGTCGGTCTCGCGCGCGGCGCGGTGGCGGCGGCGCAGCTCGGCGCTGGGGCCCACCTCCACAATCTGTCCGTCGCGCACGGCCAGCGCGCCCTGGGCCACCACGTTTAGCGTGCCCAGTGCGGCGCCGCGTTGCGGCGCCTCGGTCAGGCATAGCACTTCGTCAGCCGAATGAATGAGCCAATCTGCTCGCATTGGAACCTCGGTGGGAGGATTGTATCCCGGGTGTCGAGTGCGCGGCGGTGGGGCGGCCGCGCCGAATAATACCTAGTAAGGCCTACCATCGTTCCTACGAGGACCCTTATGCCTGCTCCACAATGGCTCAAGAAGCTCGGTGGGCACGCCGGCGAACTCTATGTCGCCGCCGAACTCTCGAAGAGGGGTATTGCCAATTGCCTACTGCCCGAGAACTTCTCCGACGACGACGTCATTGGGGGCTCGAAGGACGGCTCCCGCCTCTGCTTCGTGCAAGTTAGATCCTGCCATCCCGATTGCGCCAAGAACTTCATCCTGCGCGAAACGGATGAGAAGTGGGTCCATTCACCGCCAAATCACTTTGTTGATGTCTGGCTAGGTTCCCCTTCCCGCAATGACCCGCCACGCTATTGGATCGCGTCCAAGAAAGACGTCGGTCGAGCTTGCCTGGCCCACTCAGCCCATGGCACCGCATATTGGGAGTGAAGGTTTTGGCTGAGGCAAATGGACCCGGCATGGGAGAACAACTGGCCTGTTTTCGACCCCTTGATGACGTGAACCTCACGCATCCATGAACCGATCCGGGACATAGGTAACAGCCAAGGCTAACCACTCACAAGTGCCGACGACGCTTCGCTGCTAGGACGAGCATCCGCTTGACCGCAGCGCGCTTGCCACAGAATTGAACCCGCGCCCGCCACGCCGTATAATGGGCCGGTCATCATCCGCGTCGCACAGGCATCACCTCTCTCGGAGGAGGTAATATGCAATTCGGCCGCGCTTTTTCGTTTGCGTTTGAAGACCCGGAGTGGTTGAAGAAGATCGGCATCGCCGCTCTGGTCTCACTCATACCCCTGGTCGGACAAATCTTCCTTGTCGGCTGGGGTTTTGAGGTCACCCGGCGCGTGATCGCCCGCGACCCGCATCCGCTTCCGGATTGGTCGGACTTCGGCGGGCATCTCGTGCGCGGGCTCAAAGTGGCGCTCGTCTACTTGGTCTATTCCCTGCCGGTGCTAATTCTCGTCGGCTGTCTGCAAGGGGGGATGATCGGCAGCTCGATGCTTGTCGCTGGCCAGGAATCGAACGGCGATGCGGCCGCCATCGCGTCGATCGTGGTGGCCTCCGCGCTCGGCTGCCTGATGCTGATCTACGGCATCCTCATGGCCTTCTTGCTTCCGGCAGCCCTCGGCAAGATGGCTGCCACGGGCAACCTGGGCGATGCCTTCCGCCTGGGGGAGGTCTTCGCCCTGGTGCGCGCCGCGCCGGGCCCGTACGTGCTGGCCATCCTTGGTGGCATCTTGGCCGGCATCATCGGCAGCCTGGGGTCGATCGCCTGCGCCATCGGCGTCATCCTCACCACGGCCTACTCGAGCGTGATCACCGGCCATCTCTGCGGCCAGGCCTACCTCGCCGCGAGCGAGGCCAAGCCTGCCGCGGTCGTTGCCACAAGCTGAACGCGCGGGGTTACGGAGCCGATCCGGAGGAGGGCACAGCACGCGTTACCTTTGCCCGCGCGCATGGCATGCGCACGGGTGCCTCTTTGAGGGAACCGATGGTGCGTTTCGGTTAGGTTTGACACAGGATCCAGGAGAGATACAGCAGTCGAGGAGTATCCCTCCTCCGTACAAACCGTCAACCCTGCCTTATGGCATCACGAAGGGAGAATCCCATGTCCACCGAGAGCAAGTCCGCCCCTGTGCGCGTCGACGCTGGAGTTGGTGTCTTCTGGTTCATCGGCTGGCTGTTCACGATCGCGTTTGCCAAGCTTGTCTGGTGGCAGGCGCTCTTGGGCGTGGTGGTCTGGCCATACTTCTTGGGCATCGCCGCCCGGTAGCCCAGCCAGGCGCTTGGACCTAGCGAGCGGCCCAGCCCGCGGGGTCACGCAGCCGATCCGGACGAGGGCATAGCACGCCTTGCGGTTGACCGCGGACGCACGACATGCGCACGGGTGCCGCGTTGGGAGGAAGCCAGACGCGCATCGCCGACTGCTGAGCGCAGCTTCGCGGATTGACTCGTGCCTACAAACCCATACGTCACTGAAGAAAAGGGCCGCCTCAAGTAAGGCGGCCCTACTCAATGTGAGATGGACTTGCGTCGAGGGCTCAAGGGGCTGCAGATGCATCGGGCCGGGGCTGCGCAGGACGCTCACGGATGAAGAGGACCAGCACGAGCAGCGCCACACCATCGGCCAGAGCCGTGGCCAACCCGTTGGCGGCGATGCCCCAGGTGAAGAGCACCGGTCCGACGAGCGCGCCGATCGCGCGGCCGGCGGCGGCCGAGGCGGCATAGCCGGCCATGGTGGTGGCCCGCGCCTGCGGCACCTGCTCGGTCATCAGCGAAATGGCGCTGACCACCGTGAACTCGAATGTGAGGTACAGAAGAAACAGGCCCGCCAGCGCACCCGGCAGGCTGCGGCTGATGGTGCTCAGCCCGAGGCACACGAGCGCGTTCAGGCTGATGCCCAGAGCGGCAGCGCGGCGCTTTCCCAGCCGGTCGGTGATCGTTGCCACCAACACCTCGCCGCCGAGTTCGGCGACGCCGATCACCGCCGTGGCGAACCCGAGCGCGGCCACCTGCAGGCCGAAGGAGCTTTCCATCCACGCGCCGTAGACGATGTTGACCAGTTCATTGGCGCCCGCCCCGACGAAAGCAAAGCCCATCACTGCCACCGCCGAACGGCTGGCGAAGAGCGCGCGTAGGCTCTTCCCGGCCGAGGGGCGCGCTGCGGCCGAGGTCGGCGAAGCGGGGATGATGGCCCACACGGTGATGAAGGCTGCTGCGGCGAGCACCGCGAGCAAGCGGAACGGCGACACCCACCCGCCGCGCGCGATCAGCCAGCCGACCAGCGGCATCCCGAACAAGAAGGCCCACGACCAGCCGAATTCGGTGACCGCCACAGCCACGCCGCGTCGAGTGTAGTGGATCGTATCGCCCAGGTAAGCCTTGAGTCCGGCCTGCAGGAAGATCCATGCCGCGGCGACCAGCAGCATCGAGAGGACTAGCGCTGGGAAAACCGGCCACATCACGACAAGCGTGAGCCCCAGGCTGAGCAGCCCGAAGCTCGCGAGCATCGCCCTCTTGCGGCTCCACGTATCGGCCACCGATCCGAGCAGCGGCCCAAAGAGACCCAGGCTCGATCGTGCCGAAACGGCGAGCGACATCGTGCGCAAGTCCACGCCCACCCCGCGCGCAATGGCCGGCAGGAAGGGATAGACCATGCGATAGCCGGTGCACATCACCGTCTGGCTGAGCGTCAGCGCGATGACCTGCAAGCGGATGGAGGCGGGGCGGCGCGGCTTCATGCGGCGGGGTGCCCACGCGGGCGCACGAGCCGGGCCACCTGCCACAGCGCCCCGAGCGCCAGCGCCAACATCAGCGCAGAGACAAGCCGAATGGGGATCGACTCGGAACTCGAGAGGGCGGTCATCGGGTGCATCACGGCCTGCGCCGAACGCAGGCCCCACACCAGCGCGATGAAGAAGGCCAGGTTGAGCAGGCTGCCGAGTGCGGGCCGCGCGATCACGAGCAGTGCGGCTTGCAGCAACACGGCGACAACGGCGAACTGAACGCCCAATCGCCAGCGCGGTTCCTCGAGCAGCAATCCGTTCCAACTGGTCTGCATCGCCCACAGGCTGAGGGGCAGCGAAGTGACCCAGGCGAGGGTGGCTGCCCACCCCCACGCGAGGCTGATGGCTTGTGCGCGCACTGAGCGCGACACAAGGCCGATCAGGCCGGCCAACGCGGCCAGGCCGAACCCGATGATAGCAGCCCATACCCATGCGCCGTGCACGTAGATCACGCGCATGCTCGCTCCGAGCGAGCGTTCCGCCGGGGCCGTGAGGGCGAGTAGGCCATCGCGATGAGCAGGAGGGTCAGGATAAGGACCGGGTTTCTCAGTCGAAACATGGGCCGCATTGTAATCGGTTTGCTGTCGCTCAATGACGCACAAGGCGGGGAGCGCATGCGCTCCCCGCCTTGAGGTTCTCGGCGCAGCTGCGAGATACTACATCATCGGTATCTTGATCCCGTTGCGGCGTGCCGCCTCGATTGCTTCAGGATAGCCTGCATCCGCGTGGCGCACGATGCCCATGCCCGGGTCGGTCGTGAGCACGCGCTCCAGGCGGCGCGCGGCCTCGGGCGTGCCGTCGGCCACGATCACCTGCCCAGCGTGTTGCGAGTAACCGATGCCTACGCCGCCTCCGTGATGAAACGA
>JAPLGX010000022.1 GCA_026389925.1 Chloroflexota bacterium | reverse complement strand
TAGTGACCGTGTGACGCGATCGCGGCTGCGAACGTGTGACACCCGCCCTCGAGATGCAGACGGCGAATATACCCGAGGGCAAGGAGGATCTCCAGCGTGCGGTATACGGTGACCAGCCCGAGCCGCGGATAGCCGCGTCTGGCACGGAGGAAAATCTGATGGGCGGTCAGGGGTGAGCGCATGCCGGCGGCGGCCCGCAGAACGGCCAGACGAGGGGCCGTCAACTTGTAGCCGGCCCGGCTGAGTGAAAGGGCGAGGACGTTCGTTTGCGGAGCCATCTGCCCCTATTGAAAACGGTTTTCAATTGGATTCTAGTCGAGAGAGGCGGGCAAGTCAACCTGGGGACGGGTCCGGCGGCGGGTGGGGGGGTGCGGCTCAAAGGGCTTGTGCCTCGAGGGCAAGAGGTCAGCGAGGGATTCCCCAAATGCGAACGGTGCCGTCCCACGAAGCGCCTGCCAGCATCCGACCGTCCGGCGAGAAGGCCACTGAAAAAACCCACCCGCGCGGTTCGGTGAGAGTTCGCAGCGCGCGGCCGCTGCGGCCGTCCCACAAGCGGAGCGTGTTGTCCATAGCACCGGTCGCCAGCAACGCCCCATCTGGGGAAAAGGCCACGGTCTGAACCGGCGCCGTGTGGCCGGAGAGCAGCGCGATCAGGCGGCCTGTGTGGACGTCCCACAGGCGCACGCTGCCATCGTTGGCGCCGGCCGCCAGGCGAGCTCCATCGGAGGTCAGGGCGATCGACCAGAGCGGGCCGACGTCGGGGGATTCGAACTCGCGCGGGGCGAAGGTGCGCGAGTCCCACACTTGCGTCGTCCCGTCATCCATGGCGACAGCGACAAGCGAGGCTCCGCCGCCGCGCGATGAATCGAGCGACCAATCGATTGCCGTCAGGAGCCCGGAGCTTTGGCGCTGGGTGGGTGAGCGGGTGGCGAAGTCCCACAGCAGGAGGCCGGACCCCGCGGCCGCGATCTGTGAGCCGTCGGGCGCGAAGGCGAGACTGCGTATGCGCGGCAACTTCTGGCGTACGCTTTGGGAGCGCGAAGAAAGATCCCACACCACGAGTTCATCGGCGCCCGAGTGGGCGGCCGCGAGGAAGGGCTGGGTGGGCGCAAAACGGAGGTTGAGCACCGATTGGCGTTCGTCGAGCCCCGGATTGAGCCACAAAAGGACGCCGCTCGCGAGGTCCCACAGGCGGATACGTGAGTCGTCACCCCCGAGGGCCAAGGTAAGGCTGGAGGGGTCAATCGCCAGCGAGCGGAAGGCCGGCAAGTGTTCAGGCGGCGCGGGCTCGCCCGCGAGCTTGGGCAGCTTCCATCGGGCGAGCTGCCATCCGGAAGCGACCGAGAGCAATGTGCCCGATGCGTCCAAGGCCAGGCTGTCGATGGCATGCGTGTGGGCGAGCATCTCCAGCACGAGTGTCCCTTGGCGAACATTCCAGATCCGCAGCGAGCCATCTGCCGCGCCGGTGATGATTTGGCTGTCGTCTGTCGTGAACGCGAGTGACCAGGCGCCATATGGATGCGGAGCGAGCGTGCGCAACAGGGCGCCCGTGTACATGTCCCACAGTTCCACCTGGCCGTTGCTGTTGGCTGAGGCCACGATGTGCCCATCATGTGAGATGGCGACGCCGAACACCAATCCGCTGCCTGTCCCGAGGTGCGCCAGCTCTTTGCCGTCGATCATGGTCCAGCGCGAGACGTAGCCCGTATCGCCGCCCGAGGCAAGGACCGACCCTTCAGGCGAGAAGGCCAGGCTGCGCACACCGTACCCCCAGTAGCCATAGGCCACGCCGCCGAAGCGGTAGCGCTCGCTGAGCGCGGGCAGAGTCCAGACCTTGACCGTCCCGTCTTCGCTTCCGGAGGCCAGCACTTGCCCGTCGGGCGAAAAGGCGATGCTGCGGATGGCACGTGGGTGAGCGCCGGGGCGGCGCTCGACTGCTCCGTTGCCGAGGTCGATGATCGAAATGGTGCCTCGCCAATCGCCGGCAGCCAGATGAGTTCCATCGCGATCGAAGGCGACGGAGTAGACCGGGCTGTCGAAAGACCAGAAGCGCCCAGGCTCGGGCGAATCGATGGGGTAAACATAGACGCCGAGAGATGTGGCCAATGCGTACAGCCCGCCCTTGGGCGAGACGGCGACGGCGGCGGGCCATCCTCGGCCGACCTGCGCGAGCTGGCGGAGGCCGGCAAGGTTGCTCGGCGAAAGGGCGCTCTGCGGCTGCGTCAGTGGATGAAGCGGGAGACCTTCATCGATGGGCGCGATCGCGTTGCGGGCTACGAGCGGGAGCAGGGTTTGGTGTTGGGCGGTGGGTAAGGCTGGGCTGGGAGCAGGAAGGGTCGAGGCGGTTGGGACTGAGGTGCATGCGAGGAGGAAAGCCAGGATTAATGTGGCCGCGGGGCGGACTTGTCGGACCTGGGGGTCAATGCGCATAGCCACAAGGTCACCCACCACACTTCACGCCGAAGCACACTCCACTTCGCAGCCACACCC
>JAPLGX010000005.1 GCA_026389925.1 Chloroflexota bacterium | reverse complement strand
ATGTTGACACAGAGGGGGAGACATGTCCTCCGCTGTCGCACCCGTGGCAGGTGCACATATTGTATGGCCGAAGGCCTCCCTGCGAGTCCGCGCCAGTAGGTCCGGAAGGAGACACGCCCGTCACGGCCGCCCCCCAGGTGGACGGCCCTTTCCGTAAGGAAAGGAATGCAGGGCTCCGCGGGCAGCACCCGATCGGTCGGCTCGCAGGGAGCGTGCGCGTTGTCGGCCGCGCAACGGCGGGTTCGGCGTCCAGGGGCTGCCGTTTCGGGTGCAGAGAGCATTGTCTACAACGCCTTACCGGAAGACGACCTCTCAGCCGGAGGACGGCTGTGGGGACGGCGCGAAAGGGTCCGTCGCCTCCCCTCATATGACCACGGTGTCTCCGGCCGGAGATTCTACCCGCCGGGTTCCCAATGTGCTCTGGGAAGAACGCAGAGGGGCAGCCTTCGCTGACTGCGAAGAACCGTAACCCAAGCAGTCGCGGTCGTCAGACAAGGGGTCGGGCCGGGCCTCCCACCTGGCACTTCCCGGCCTCCCGCGATGATATGGATCCTCCGCCCTGGCAATTGGCGCCGGAGCCTGAACAGCAAGCACTGGCCAGAACCATGGCAATCCCGGATCAGATTGGAATCCGGGAAGGAGAGCGGGACCGGGGCCTGACCTCGGGCCGAAAGGAGGCTGTTTTGATCAGACGCTGATGTTCCTGCGCTGCTGGCGGGCTTTCCGCCGTTCGTTGACCACATCGACGACGACCGCCAGGATGAGAAGCGCGCCCGTGACAAGGTTCTGCCAGTAGACGTCCACTCCGAGCAGGTTCAGGGCATTCGCCTGAAACGCCATGAACAGAGCCCCCAGGAAGGCACCCAGCACCGAGCCCTCGCCGCCGCCCAGGCTGGCGCCCCCGATGATGCAGGCCGTGATGACGCGGAGCTCTTCTCCGCTGCCGATGGTGACCGACGCCGAGCCAAACCGGGCAGTGACGAGGAGCCCCGCCACCCCCGCGAGCAATGCCGCCAGGCAGAAGTTGAGGATCCGGACCAGAGAGACGTTGATCCCCGATAGGCGCGCGGCCTTCTCGTTCCCGCCCACGTAGTAACACTGGCGGAAGAAGCGGGAATTGCGGACAAGGATCTCGCCCGCCAGCACCAGAATCAGCATCACATAGATCGGATACTGGACCCCCAGCAGCCGACCCTGGCCGATCACAGTGAACGAGTCGGGCAGGTTCAGCACAGCCCTCCCTCGGGCGATCACAAGGACAATCCCACGGACCCCCATGGCCATGCCAAGCGTGGTGATGAACGAGTTGATTCCCAGGCGGGCCACCAGGAAGCCATTGGCCAGCCCCACCGTCAAGGCGGCGACCAATCCGAGAAACATCGCGAGAGCCGCCGGAACACCGGCGTTGAGCGCCAGACCGGTGACCACCCCGGTCAAGGCCAGGGTCGATCCAACCGAGAGATCGAAACCTCCCGAGATGAGGAGGATGACCATCCCGATCGAGATCGTGCCTTCCATCGAAAGCGCGATGAGGATGGCCTCGATATTCTGCCTGCTCAGGAAGACCGGGGACACAAGGCTCATGATGATGCCCGCAACCAGGAGCACCAGGAACAGGGCAAACTCACGCTGCGAGATGAGGCTCAGCAGACGCTCCCGCATGGAGGTGGAGCTCTCGTGACTTGGCTCCTCTCCGTCTTTCTTCACTCTCCGCGTTGCCCTCAGAAGGCTCACGTCCCCTCCGTTCTTGACCAGGCCGGCAGCGTGGGCAAGAATCCGAGCTTCACTGAAGTCCCCTCGGCCGACCTCCCAGACAATTCTGCCCCGGTACACGACAAGGATCCGGTTGCACATTCCGATCAGCTCCGGCATGTCGGACGATATGATGATGATTCCTGCACCCTGAGATGCAAACTCCCGTATCTTGTGGTAGATCTCCGCCCGGGCCCCGACATCCACGCCCCGGGTGGGCTCATCGCAGATGATGACCTCGGGCCGCATGCTCATCCACATCGCGACCAGGACCTTCTGCTGGTTCCCTCCAGAGAGGTCCAGAACCTTCTTCTCGATGGAGGCGGTGGCGATGGCGAATTCCTCCACCTTCTCAGCGGCGTACGCCCGCATCCGGCCCATGCGAAGGAACCCGGCGGCCGACGTGAACCGGCGGATCGCCGGAGCCACGATGTTGTCTCTCACCGACATGGTGAGGAAGAGTCCGCTGTTCTTGCGGTCCTCGGTCAGATATGCAATTCCCCTCTCAATGGCCACGCTGGGTCGGGTGATGCTCAGCTCCTTTCCCTCCAGGTAGATGTGTCCTGAGTCCGCGGGTTCCGCGCCGAAGATGCACCTGCCGATGTCGGTCCTTCCGGCACCCACGAGCCCGGCCATGCCCAGGATCTCCCCCCGCCGCAACTCAAAGCTAATGTCTGCGACTCGCGCCCCACCATCATGGCCACAAGGTCCCCTTCGTTTACCTCGCTGACCTTGCGGCTGTCCACGTGCCGGCCGTCCCGCAGGACCACCACCCGGCTGGCGATCCGGAAGACTTCAAAGAGCTTGTGGGTGATGTAGATGACTGACAGCCCCTGCGCTTGGAGCTTTCGGATGGTGTCGAACAAGGTGGCGCTCTCGCTCTCGGTCAGCGGAGAAGTGGGCTCGTCCAGGATCAGCACCTTGGGCCCGGTGGAGATCGCCTTGAGGATTTCGAGAATCTGTTGCTGGCCCATCGAGAGATGTTTGACGAGCCGGCGGGGGTTGAGGCTCAAGTCGAACCGGCCGAGGAAATTCTCTGTTTCCCGGTAGAGCTCGCCCCAGCGGACATTGTTGAGGGGTCCCACCGGCTGGCGATTGGCGAAGATGTTCTCCGCAATCGACAGGCTGCCCACCAATGAGAGTTCCTGGAATACCATGCTGATGCCCGCGCGAATGGCGGCTTCTGGCGAGTAGAACGAGACCAGACGATCCTCCAGGTAGATCTTGCCCTCGTCCGGTCGCAGGGCTCCTCCCAGAATCTGCATCAGCGTGCTCTTGCCTGCGCCGTTCTCCCCCACCAGAGCCAGGATTTCCCCGCGCCTCAGGTTCAGGCTGACGTGGTCGACCGCCAGAACACCTGGAAAGCGCTTGGTAATCCCTTCCGCTCTGAGGACGTCTTCCATGGAAGGCCTCGGGAAAGGATGGGGCGGGAGCCACCCCCGCCCCATCGATGTACCCCTTTGCAGCCGGGCTTACTTCGTGTAGGTCGAGTTGGCGTCGAGGAAGTACTGCAGGTTAGACTGGTCGATATAGTTGGCCGACGTGAAGACGGTGTTCGGACCGCTTTGGGCTCCGGCCTTGGCGTTATCCACGGTCAGCGGCGCCTGGTTATGCTTGTATTCGTACAGCACCAGCATGGCCCAGAAGGCCATGGCCGCGTCGTCCTGGGCGACGGTTCCGGTCAGGTCTCCATTCTTGATCGCCTGGAGCACGTCCGAGTTGCGGTCCATCGCGACGGTCTTGACCTTGCCGCTCAGGCCGGCTTCCTTCACTGCCGTCGCCGCCCCCATGCCCGCTGTGGAGTCGGTGCCGACGAAGGCTGCCAAGTCCGGGTTGCGGGTCAAGATGTCCTTGGCCACGCTGACCGCTGTCGCGATGTCGGCCTTCGTGTCACCCACCTGGACCACCTGAATGCCGGGGAAGTTCTTGAAGGCGTCTCGGAAACCAGCCTCGCGGTCATCAAACATCGTAGTCCCAGGCAAGGTCAGGATCGCGACCTTGCCCGTGCCGTTCAGTGACTGGGCTAGATGCGTCCCGCCGACAAACCCCAGGAGGTGCTGATCCGACCCGACATAGGCCAGGCGCTTGCTGTTTGGAAAGTCACCCAGGATGGTGACCACCGGGATCCCGGCCGCGGTGGCCTTGTCGATGTCCGGCACCACAGAGGGGTCATATGCGAAAACGCATATCCCTGCCGGGTTCTTGGCAATCGCCTGGTCGAAGGCAGCGACCTGGGCGGGTACGTCGTTCTCGGCTGGCCCGACGTACGTCGCCTTGACCCCGAGGACCTGCCCGGCCCAATTCCATCCGTACTTGTGGGCGTTGAAGAATTCGAGGTTTCCCATCGAGGAGACGTAGATGTACTCCTCGTTCGCCGTGCTGGCTGGCGCTGCCGCAGCCGCTTGGGTCGCGGCGGGCGCAGCAGGAGCGCAAGCGGTCAGCAGCATCCCGGCGATGAACAGGAGGCTCACAACATTCCGTGCGGTGGTCCTAATCATTCTCCCTCCTCATTGGCACAAGAGACGGCTCAGCCTGCTCGCACAAGGAATTGGTGAAGATCGACTGCTCAATAAGCTCTCCTTTCTCCGTCTGCGCGATCTGTTCCATCCGTGCCCTCCGAACGTGTTCCAGTCTTGCGCTCTTCCCCCTCCTGGCCGCGAGCGCCAGCCTCCCAGCCATTCCGCCGCCGCTCCCTCACTCTCCCCGCTCTCCCTTCTCCCGACCCGCCACGCGGATCGTGCCGCCGGAGAGGCGGATTCTCGGGTCGGCCGAGAGTTAACC
Source organism: Chloroflexota bacterium (assembly GCA_026389925.1). Lineage (GTDB taxonomy): Bacteria > Chloroflexota > Anaerolineae > Anaerolineales > RBG-16-64-43 > RBG-16-64-43. Next base: position 5,745 of record JAPLGX010000005.1, on the reverse strand, counting down.
CTTCAGCCGGGTTGGGTCTTCCCTCTCCCGGAGCGCCTTCAGAATGCTCGCGGGTGGAAGTTCATCGATGCGCCCCACCCACTTCTCTCTCCCGCCCGGACTTCTCCGCGTGTCACAATAGAACTCCAGTTGATTCCCGTCGGGGTCGTTGAAGTACATCGCCCAGCTGATCCCGTTGTCAACCGTTCGAGGGGTCACCCCCGCCTCGGAGAGGGCCAGGTAGGCCCGCGCCAGATCTTCCTTGTCCGCCAGTTCAAAGGCTACGTGGTCCATTCCGGTCGCCTCGGGCGGGCATGCGGGCGCCAATTCGCTCACCCTCTGCAACGCGATCTCGTGATAGGACTCGCTCCCCGAAAGGAAGGCATAGTCGTTTTCAACCTTCTCCACAAGGCGCATGTGGAAGACCCGGGTGTAGAAGGCGACGGCCCGATCCATATTGCGGACTTTCAGGCGAACATGCCCAAGCCTGACGCGGTAGTCTTGGCTTCCGCTCTCCGCCATCGTTTCCCTCGCCGGCGTGCCGTTCCTCGCGGTCCGGCACGCTCGCTTCTCGATCTCGCCCGCGTTCGAGGCCGAACGGGTGGATCCCAATCGCCCTTCAACGGCCCGTCCGTCTGGAGCCTCTGCCCGCGCCCACCCTTCTCTCCCTGGAGCTACCACGTCTCGAGCTGCGCCGTCATCCCGTTGTCGACCATGATTGACGCGCCCGTGATGTAGGAGGCCTCCTCGCTCGCCAGGAAGGCGGCGGTCTCGCCCACCTCTTCCGGCTCGCCCAACCGTCCGAGGACCTGACGGCGCTCGACCGCCTGCTTGGCTTTGACCGGGTCGGCATCTCCCGCGAAGATGCCCTTGATCAGCGGCGTGTAGATCCAGCCCGGGCATATGGCGTTGACGCGTATCTTGTCTCGACCGTAATCAATCGCCATGACCCGGGTCAGCGCCACCACCCCGCCCTTGCTGGCCGCATAGGGCGCCGTGCCGCCCACGTTCTGATACGAGTGGACCGAGGCCACGTTGACAATCGCGCCTCCGCCCGCCTGCTTGATATGCGGGATGGCGTATTTCGAGCACAGGAAGACGCCGCGCAGGTTGACGGCCAGGCAGCGATCCCATTCTTCGGTGGTGGTATCGAGCACGGTCTTGTACACGCCGATGCCGGCGTTGTTGACCAGCACGTGCAGGGCCCTAAAATGCGCGAGCGTCTTCTTGATCATTTCGCGAATGGAGCGCTCGCTGCTCACGTCGCAGTGTATGAAGAGGACTTCACCCGTACCGGCCGCCAGTTCTGCGGCGGCCTTCATCCCCTCGGCGCGGTTGACGTCGGCGATTACCACTCGCGCGCCCTCGCGCACGAAGACGCGCGCGATCCCTTTGCCGATGCCCATGGCCCCGCCGGTAACGATTGCGACTTTGTTTTCTAGTTTCATCGTCGAGCCTCCTGGTGGATGGGGCGACCTGTCGACCCGCACTAGAGCGGTTGGCGGGGCGTCGAGAGAAAGTCCGGGCCGTTGGCACCGACCGCCACGTTGTCCTCGATGCGGATCCCGCCAAAGCCTTCGATATACACTCCCGGCTCCACGCTGGCAACCATGCCCTGGCGCAGCTTGCCGCTCGCGCCGGGCGCGAAGAACGGGATGAACTCGTGATAACGCAGGCCCACCCCATGGCCGGTGATGTGAACGAAGTACTGGCCCAACCCCGCCTGCTTGAGAACCTTTCGCGCGGCCGTGTCCGGATCACTGAATGACGCACCCGGGCGAAGCTCACGCGCAGCCGCTTGCTGGGCGGCCAGCACGGCGTTGTAGACCTCACGCTGGCGCGCCGTGGGTGTGCCGGCCACAGCGCAGTACGTGAGGTCCGACCAGTATCCGTCCACCTGCGTCGCCAGTTCGACCATGACGATGTCGCCCGCCTCGACTCGGCGCGTTGTGGAGGGGACCAAGAGCGTGCCTTTCGTGCTGCCCACCGGGCCTGTTCCGACCTCCGCCATGGCACGCACCAGGCGTGCCCCCTTGTGGCCGGGGCCGTCTGCGCGAATCTTGGCTTCCACCATGGCCCCAACCTGGGCCTCGCTCAGCCCGGGCTTGATGTGCGTCAGGAACTCGCGCATCCCCATCTCGGCGATCTCATTAGCCACGCGCAGTTTGCCGAGCTCGTATTCGCTCTTGACCGACCGCACCGTTTGCAGAAAGTCCGTCGCGTCAATGACCTCGGCCCCCGAGAACACCTCGGTCAGCAGCGTGGCCCACGGGAGCGCGGGGACAACCGGTTCGGCGGACCGGTAGGTGGACGCGATCACCTCGAAGCTGCGTTCCACGCCGATGCGCGCTCCGCCCAGCCGAAGCTCATCTCGAGCGCGCGAGAGGAGCGTGCGGTAGTTGGCATACAGGTCGCCATCCTTCAGCAGGCCCCAGCCGAAAGGCGTGATGTCGCACCACGCGTCGTCGGTGTACTCCCGCTCCACTTCTGGGACAAAGAGCCGCGCGCGCCCCTCGCGAGGCAAGACCACGACCGAGAACCCATGATGTGGCCAGTAGTCGGTGAGGTAGACGACATTCTCCGACAGCCGGCAGATGAGTGCGTCCAGCTTGGCGGATTTCATCTCCTCTCGCAGACGGTTCAGGCGTACGTTGTCGACTCGAGTCATGATTCCTCCTCTCACCGCTCTTGGAGGCGCCCGCTTAGGGCGTCACGTGTCCTTTGCGATCGATGCGCGAAATACCCTGCCCCTCGTAGGCCACCGCAACCAGATCGGTCTCGATGACTTCACCCGCTTTCATGCTGCGCGCGCTGCCGTTCTCGATGGCCTTCTGAATGCCGGCCGGCGGGTAGCTGGTGAACGGCTCAAGTGCGCAGTTGTAGGTCCGCCCGTACCAGGGATAGTCGTTGTGCCCGCCATAGACCTGCCACATCCACAGATACTTGAACAAGGCCGGGTCCCAGGCCATGCCGAAGCCGACTTCGCGTCGGGCATTCGTCAGGCCGTACCACCCTTCACGCAAGCCCTTGAAGATCAGCACGTCGACCGAATGTGTTTCCTTGGGCAGCACTTGGCGGACGTCTTGGAGCGCGCCGCTGCGCCGGTTCTTGACCTGGGGGAAGGCGTAGCCCCCGCCCGGTTCCCACAACCCGTTCGGATGGAAGGACAGCACTTCAACCTCGCCCGCCGGTGCATCGACCCGGCAACTGTCGTCGAGGAACGGCGCCCCAAGGGCCGGGTGATGACCCCACATGATTGAGAACGCTTCGGCCGATTCGTTGACCAACCGCTCGTGAATGAACAGGCAGCCTTTCTCGCGCTCGAGCGAAAGCACGCGCTCCAAGGTCAGGGGCGAGCGGTAGCAGCGGGTGGACAAACGCAGCGAAACCCGCTCGGGCGTGTCTTCGAGGCGGTCGGCCTGGAAGGGGAGCAGTGCCACTTCGCCATGCAGCCCCTGGTTGGCCCCCAGGTACGGTTCCTTGGCCCAGCCGGCCGACGGCAGCACCTCCTGCCAGCCTCCGAAGTAGTAATCGTGAAAGGCCCCTTCCGGCAGGGCACTGGTGGCGACGAATGGCGCTCGCAACGGGATGGGCGATTGCCACATGAAGTCAATGTCCCGCGGCTTGTAGGTGAACTCGAAGACATCTGCCCCCTTGTCCAGAACTAGGCCGACGCGAATCACCTCGTTCTCCAGAAAGGCAACGCGCATCCCCTTGTAGGTGTAGTCAAGCGAAAGCCGACAGCCCTGCTTTCTTCCCCAGGTGTACATAGTCTTCCTCCGCGTCTCTTGTTGCGATTGGCGGGTGCTTGGCTACCTCGGTCGATTGGTACGCTTGGCAGCCGGCGCCCCGGGTCCTCCATCCTTCGAGGCCTGCCCCCGGCGGAAGGCACGGCCGAACCAATGTCCCGCCGCTCGGCCAAGATCCGACCGCCACATGTCCAAGAGTACCGCCAGCGCGATGATCGCTCCGAGGGTGATGTTCTGCCAAGAGGTTGGCACTGCATTCAAGTTGAGACCGTTCTGGACAACGACAATGATCAGGGCGCCCACCATCGTGGCCACGATGTTGGCGTAGCCCCCCGCCAGGCTCGCCCCGCCCACCACCGCCGCGCCGATCGCCTGCAGCTCCGTTCCGACGCCGTAGTTGGGCGACCCAGAGTTGAGCCGCGCGGTCATAAGCACTGAGGCGATCCCCGCCGTCAGCCCAGCGAACACAAACGCCAGGAAGCGCGTCTGGTGGACGTCGATGCCTGATAGGCGCGCCGCAGGCTCATTGCCTCCAATGGCGTAGATCCTGCGACCGGTCGGGGTGTATTGCAGGAAAGCCCAGGCCACGGCGTAGAAGATCAACACGTAGAAGAGCGGGAGCGCGACACCGAAAAGCTTGCCGTAGAACCACGGTTCGAGGGACGGAGAAACGGAAAAGATAGGAGACCCGTTGTTGAACAAGAAGGCGATCCCGCGGAAGATATTCATTGTGGCCAAGGTGACGATGAACGAGGGAATGCGGCCGTAGGAGGCCAGGAGTCCATTGAAGGCCCCCATGAGGGCACTGATGAAGAGCACGATCACGATCGCCTCGGGAACGGGAATGCCATTGGTCTTGATGAGCTGCGCCATGATCATTGTCAGCAGGGCGATGGCCGAACCCGGAGACAGATCGATGCCGCCCGTGATGATGACCAGCGTGGACCCGATGCCCACGATGGCGACGATGCTTGCCTGGAGAGCCAAGTTGTTCAGGTTGTCGGGTATCCAGAATCGGTTGGTGGTCAGGCCTACCACCACCGACACAAGGATCAGCGAGATGAGCGGACCGATCACTGGCCAGCGCGTGAGTCGGATCAGGCTATTGCGCATAGGTTTGTCCCTCGTCCTCATGACTTGCCCTCGAGGCGATCTCCAGCATCTGATACTCGCTCAACTCGCTGGCCGGCGAAATCTGCAGGATGCGCTTGTCACGCACGATTGCGACCCGGTCGCTCATGGCCAGGAGTTCGGGATAGTCGGAACTGATGAGCAGAATGGCAATGCCCATCGCGGTGAGCTCGTTGATGAGGCGATACACTTCGATCCGGGCACCAATATCCACGCCTTGCGTGGGCTCGTCGAGGATGAGCACCTGCGCCTTGGAAAACAGCCAGCGGGCCAGGATGATCTTCTGCTGGTTGCCGCCGGATACGTATTGAACCGTCCGATCAAGGGCAGCGCGGCTGATGCGCAGCTTCTCGAAAAACTCGAGACTGTAGCGGGTTTCTCTTCGCAAGTTAAGAAAGGGCCCCCAGAGCAGCGCCGAGAGCCTGGCGATGGTGATGTTCTGCGGACCCCGGAAATTGGGGAACAGACCGTCAGCCTTGCGGTTTTCGGGCACGAGCGCCACCCCGGCCTCGATCGCTTCCTTGGGAGATCGAAAGCGGACAGGCTGGCCGTTCAAGCGAATTACCCCTCCGACCGCGGGCTCGGCCCCGAAGAGGGCCCTGGCGATCTCGGTCCGCCCCGACCCCACCATCCCTCCCAGGCCCAGGACTTCCCCGACGTGCACGGAAAAGCTGACGTTCGCCTCGCCCGCTTCTGTGCGCAGGCCCTCCACCTCCAGGCAGACCGCCGATTTGGCGTTGTGCTGCTTGGGGTAATGCTCCCGGATCTCCGTCCCCAGCATCATCTGCACGAGTGCGTCCTCGTTCAGGTCCGAGGTCAGGCCGCTTCCAGCCAGCCTGCCATCCTTGAGAACACTGATGCGGTCGGCAACCTGGAAGACCTCGTC
>JAPLGX010000277.1 GCA_026389925.1 Chloroflexota bacterium | reverse complement strand
CTGTGTGCCGGCACGGTGATCGTCACCGCCGAGGAGATCGTGGCAGAGCAAGTGCTGCGCCGCGAGCCGGAGCGCAATCTTATTCCGTACTTTGCAGTCAAGCACGTTTGCCATGTGCCGTTCGGCGCGCATCCTTACGCGGTGTTCAACTACTATGACTACGACCCGCGCCATCTCAGGCTCTATCACGATGGGGCAGAAGACGACGACAAGTTCCACCAGTACCTGCAAAGGTTTGTGTTCGGGGTCAAGTGCCACGCCGAATACCTGGAAGGTATAGGCGGCAAAGCCCGGCTGGATAGTCTGCGAGCTGACCCAGGCTACGGGTACAGGCCGGACTTGAAGCGACGGAGGTTGGATGGATGACAGACTACATCCTGACCGAGTTGATGGCGGTAACCGCCGCACGCCAAATCAAAGACGGCGAGATCGTCTTTGCAGGAACTGGGCTGCCGATGCTAGGCGCCATGCTGGCGCAGCGCACTCACGCTCCTCAGTGCTGCATCATCTTTCAAGCCGGTACAGTGGCCAGCCAGCTTGCCCATCTGCCGATGTCCGTGGGTGATCCGCGCGCCATGCGCGGCGCAGCGACCGCAGCCGGTCTGGCCGAGGTCTTTTCGTATGTGCTACAGGCTGGGCGAGTGGATGTGGGCTTTCTGGGCGGGGCACAAATCGACCGCTTTGGCAATATCAACAGCACTTCGATTGGACCAGACCCGCGCCACCCTCAGGTGCGTTTCTCGGGCAGCGGCGGCGCGTGTGACATCGCCTGCCTTGCCCAGCGCACGATCATCATTGCCCTGCATGAAAAGCGCCGCCTTCCTGAAAGAGTTGACTACATCACCAGTCCAGGATGGCTGGAAGGTGGAGACAGTCGCCGGCGCGCAGGGCTGATTCGAGGCGGGCCGAGCGTGGTCGTAACGACAAAGGGCGTCATGCGCTTTCGGCTTGATACGAAAGAGATGTATCTGGCGAGCTACCATCCGGGGTTCACTGCCCGAGCCGTTGCTGACGATACCGGCTTTGCCCTAGACATCGAAGGTGCAACCGAGACACCTGTTCCCACCGCTGACGAGTTGCGCATCCTCCGCGAGTGGGTAGACCCGGAGAGGGTTTTTCTCAAGTAAGAGCGCCCGGCTGGACAGGCTCAGACCCAATGCTGTTCACTTGGGCCGCCAGCCGGGCAAAATCCCCCCTGCCTGCCGCCTGTCTGCGTGCACCGCACAGGCAGGCGCTTCGCTTGGCGCAGGCAGGCCTCGCCCCCCTTTGGCAAACAAATCCCCCCTCTGCCCCCCTTTGCCAAAGGGGGGACGGGGGGATTTGCTCGAACGTTGACGTTATTGTTGGACCTTGTGTGAACAGTATTGGGCTTAGACCTGCAGAGATTTTATGGACGTCCCCATTGCTCTCATGGGTCGGCGAGGCGTACGGAAAGGGATTGGTCTCTGTGACACCCGAGGAGGACTCTGAGGTCTTGCCGAAGTCCTCCGGCCAAGAGGACTCTGTCCTGAAGATCGCGGACTGATCCCTTGCTTGTCGGGCTCTCGTAAGGTGTCGGCCATCACGTCCGGGACAAATTCCTTGACACACCCATCATGTCCTCGTAAACAAGGGGCAATCTGGCCGAAAGGAGATCGCCTTGATGAAAAGCCATTGCCCTGGGATTACTCGCCGGGTTCTCCTCAAGAGCGCTGCCGCAGGACTCGCCCTGGGTCTGCCGGGCAAGCCCTCCCCTGCACATTCCACATCTGATCACGACCTCGTGGTCGTCTCTGGTGATCCCGCGGCGGCGACCCGCAAGGCTCTGGAGGCCCTCGGAGGAATCGGCCGTTTCGTCAACAAAGGACAGCGAGTCGTCCTCAAGCCCAACATGTCCTTCGCTACCCCACCCGAGCGAGGGTCCACCACGCATCCCCTGGTCGTTGCCACGGTCGCCCAGGCCTGCATGGATGCCGGGGCCGAACGAGTGGTCGTTCTGGATTATCCTCTGTACAAGACAGAGCTGTGTCTCCGACGTTCCGGCATCCCGGACGCCT
>JAPLGX010000297.1 GCA_026389925.1 Chloroflexota bacterium | reverse complement strand
ACAGTGAGTGTGCCTGCGAGCTCGATTGTCCCCGATGGAAACCTGACTTCGAGATCCATGTCACCCCCTGCCCAAGCGGCTCAAGAAACCGCCCAACGGATAAGCCTACCTGCGCGGCGGTAGCGGCGCAGCTTCTATTCTATGACTTCTGAGATGGCTGGCAAGCGCATGTATGGGTTCAATACATGTGAGACAGTCTTGGGAGCCAGGTGGCAGTGGCAAACCCGGATATGGTCAGCGAGGGTGCCCTCGTCAAGCGCCCAAAGGAGGCGAATCCTCTCTTGTGCCAGCTGCTGGCGGGACAAGGGGTTCTTGAGTCAACTCCGGGGGGCATATCGCAGGGACTCGAGACCGAGATCTCCCTCAAAGGAGTCCCGTGTCCCCTACCCTTGCGGCCCACGATGAGGTAGCATAGGTTGAGGCGCCTGGCCGAGCACTCCTCTTCCAAATTGGGTGCACGAAATGGCAAGCGCTGCAGACAGTGGTCAACCAGCAGACAACTTGACGGGACAAAGATCTGCTCGGTGTGCACATGGATGGCCTGCGACTCTCGCAGAAATGAGTTACTTTATTCGTCGAGTCACCGACGGCGTCAGAGCAGAGAATCAGGGAAAAGCAAGGGGTCCGGGCACTCTGAGAGTCGCCCTATTCCCAAGCAAGGATTCGCGGGTTCGAATCCCGTCACCCGCTCTCAAAGCCAAAAAAGCACATCCGGCCCCCCAGCGGAGGCCGGATGCCTTGAAAGACACATAACCTCAAATAAAAGACCCTCGGGCACGGGCATTGCCCGCCGAGATTTCCGCTTCAAAGGAGCCAAATCCCTCGCGTGCCTGCGCTGCAAAGAGCTCGAGTCGCGTAAGAGGGTCGCTTTATTCCCAACCCCCGTCTCACCAGCCTTCAGGCCTCGGTCGCTGGACACGCCAGGCAACGGCACAAGGTGTCCTGCAGTGGCAGGACCTGCCCGCCAATGATGTTACTCCATGACAATGCCTGCTCCTGGCCATTGCCGTCCGCATGACCCCCGGCTTCTTTGGAATCAGGGTCCATGCCGACGATACCTTCGAAGTTCCCGGGGATTAGGTAGGTCCAGTCTGCAGATCAGATCGTAGGGCTCGTAACCGGGGGATCGCTAGTTCGAGACTTGGTCGGTCCATCTGGCGTAACGCGCTTTCCCATTCGACATTTATGGCGACCCGGGTGCCACCACCAAGTCATCCCTTTTCGGGGGAGACACTTGCACATCATGCGTCACAGTTATTGCCCGTGCGTGCTCAGACTAAGAAGAACCCAGGGCCACATCGCTTGGTGCACAGGCGGCAGCTCCTCGGCATGCTGCCGAAGGTTGTCCGCACTCTTCTTCAGCCAACCGCCCCCAGCTGCTCCGCAGGACTCAGCAGACCCGTTCTCACGCAAAGGTTCCCTCCGGAATTGCCCCCACACTTGAAGCAGTTAGTGAAACCACCAGGCCCCCTTCCGTTTGGAGGATGATGGGCATATCTAGTCGGGCCAATGGTCCGCCAGGAGCTCTGTGCGGCGACGCGACAAGTGGGTACGCATCGGCGTCCTTGCATACAATGGTTCGGCGCCACGCGCGCATACTAGTGCGCTGACCATTCGGGGGTACGTCATTACCCTTCTCTCGATGCCGCCCCGGTTGGTTGCCGTTAGTGCCCTTCATCTCGCCGATCCCTGTGGCTCTATGGCATTCTATGCACTCTTCGAAGGTGGGCTAGAAGCACGTGGTCTAGACGCCGATCTGTATGGTGTCTGTTCGGGCAAAGGATTATCATCACAGTGCTCCTGTCGATGTCTTGATAGTCGTCTTTGACCGCCTCGCGAGCAAACGCACAGGAAGGACCCTATGGTAGACCTGGTCTGCCTTGGTGAACTTCTCGTCGACATGTTTCCTGCAGAAAAAGGCCGCCGCCTCGCACAGGTTAGTTCATTCATACCCAAGCCGGGCGGCGCGCCAGCCAATGTGGCAGTCGCAGCTTCGCATCTTGGGGTCACCAGCGCCTTCATCGGAAAGGTTGGAGACGATGCATTCGGGCATCATCTTGCAGAAGTGCTGAGGAAAGAGGGGGTTGACATCCGGGGAGTGCGCTTCGATCGAAAATACCGGACGACTATGGCCTTCATAGCCATACCCGATCCTAACAAGCCCGAGTTTGTCTTCTA
>JAPLGX010000395.1 GCA_026389925.1 Chloroflexota bacterium | reverse complement strand
CGGCGGGCAAATCGCACAGTCACTTCGAAGCCTTGCTGCGCGCCAACCTCGCCGTGGCGATCGGGCACTTCGTAGCACAATGACGCGCGCACGCCAGACTGTTCCACGGCCCCGGCGATGAGATCGAGTGAACCCTCGATGCAGTTCGGGCTGGCATGGTGATCGAAAAGGGTGGTCGTCCCGTAGCGGATGGCATCGACCAGCCAGACCAAGGCTGAGGCGCGAACATCCTCCGGTGTGAGCGCTCGATCGATGCGCCACCACAATCGCTCCAACACCTGCGGGAAATCCGCCGGCGCAGGCCCAGGGATGGCCATGCCGCGCGCGAAGGCGCCGTAGAAGTGGGTGTGAGCGCAGATGTTGCCCGGCATCAGCAGCTGGCCCCCGGCGTCCACCACCTCTTCGGAAGCAGAACGCGCGCGCAGCGAGCCGGCCGGCGCGACGGCCGTGATGAGTCCGCCCTCTATCCTCACCGCGTGCTGGGGCAGCACGCGGTTCGGTTTCTCCCAGGTCACCACCGTTGCATTCGTGATCAGCATGGCACCACCCCCCAACGCTGCGGACGGTCCACTCCGTCCCAACCGTCAATCGAACGCGGGCGGGCGGAGCGGATCGTCGAGATGAGCGAAGGCCTCGGCGATAAGCCGCGGGCTGGTTCGCGCCGACGAAAGCGGCGGGATCGCCTCTCGCCCGAAGAAATCAACGGCGCTCGTCTCCGAACTCGGCGTGGGTTCGCCGGACAGCAGGACGCACAGCATCACCACTTTGTACGCATGGAATACGGCCAGCGGCGTGCCGTCGCGATTGGCATCGTACACGCCGATCAGCTTGCGCGCGACCACACGGAATCCGCTCTCCTCCCACACCTCGCGCACCACCATGGCCGAGGGCAACTCGCCCACGTCGGCCCAGCCGCCGGGCATGCACCAGCCGCCGTCGGAGCGTTCGCGCACGAGCAGGATGCGCCCCTCGCGGAACACGGCGCCGCGCACATCCACCTTGGGCGTTGCGTACCCGGGTTGGGCAAGGAAGATGCCCTGCAGCGCCGGCACATCGGCACCGGTGTGATCGCGAACGATCTCCGCGGCTAGATCCAGCAGTCGCCGAAAACGAGAGCGGTTGTAGTCATCCTGAGCAAAGTGAAGCCCCGTTTGGGCCAGCGCCTGTATCTCCCTGGCCCATGTCAGCCATTTCGGCACGGAGGGGGCGCTCATGCTCGCCGCTTCCCGCCATCCGGTGTGCACGGAACCTGCGGGTCTGGGTCCGTGTCCGGCGGTCGGCTAGCCGACCCGCCGCGCCGCCTGGCGATGGCAGACACTCTCCCAAGGCGAGCATGTTGGCCGGGGGTCCTGCAACTGGGACTCGCTGCGAGAATCATGGGCTTGGACTTGCAGAGGGAGACCTCAGCCAATCGGCGGGCTGGTCTCCCAGCCGGCGCGCGAAACCCGGCAGCGCTTCTCGACGGGCGAGGTTGCCCGATGCCATTGGCCGGACCGCCCGGCCGACAACTGCCAGGTCGAGGGTGACACGATTCTAACACGGCGGGTCTGCACGCCTGCACATGCGGCCGACGTCTTGGCCGAACAGTCCTACCCAGGGGCAAGCGGGATTCCACTCGTGCCTGTGTGGGCGCGGGATTCTCGCGCTCCCCTCGACCCGCGGCGCGGCCCACACACAGACCCGCAAGGGTAGTTGCGTTTTGCATTCGTCTCTGGCCGGTCGTGAATGGCGCGCGCCGGCGGGAGCCTCTCCCAATGGGGGACACACCGAGATCGCGGCAACCTTCAAGAGGGTGCCCTCCCTCTGGGTCCGAAGCCAGCACTCCCGCCCTCCGACAACGAGGGTGGCGAGGCGCAACGATGGTCCGAGGCGTGGCCAGCCCGGCTCGACCTCAGGAGCACATCGCCCTAGCGAGGGAGCAGGGTCAATGTCCTGGCCGTCTGCTCGGCCAACGCTCGGAAGTAAGATTCCCCCTCCGCCTCGCGCGCCTCTGGCTCAAGTGCCAGCCAAGTCTCTGCAACGGCCTGAAGCGGCGTCAGAGTCTCCGGCTCTCCCCCCCTCTCCACCAGATAGTCCAACAACAAGCGGTGTGCCTTCTTGCGCATCATGACCTCAAGGCCATCGAGGATTTGGCGGTGGGGGGTGCCCTCCCAGATCGGCAGAACCATCGCCTCGCGCAGCAATCGCTCGACCGGGTACTCGGCCAGCACCCCCATGCCACCGTGGACCTTCATGGCCCACTCCGCCATGTCGACCGCGACCTCGGCCGTCCAGTACTTGGAAAGATGCGCAACCAGACGGAAAAGATGATAGCGCTCGGAGTATGGTGGAGTCTCGCGCCACACCTGGTTGAGCAACGTCACGCACTCCCAGGCCAGGCAGAAGGCAGCCTTGAGGGTCTCCATTCGCGCATCAAACTGCCTCCGCAGAAGGGGCTGGTCGATGATCGGCTTCCCAAAAGCAATGCGTTTCTCCGCAAACGTCCAGGCTTCGCTGAGAGCCCTCTGGCTCAGACCCACGCTCCCAATGCTGTTGGCAACTCTGGAGAGGTTGAGCACCTCCAAGATCGAGTAGATCCCCTTGGCGGCGTCGCCCAGCAGGTAAGCTTCGCTCGCGTGCAGCTCGACCTCGCCGGTCGGGACGGAGCGCGTGCCGGTCTTGTCCTTCAGGCGCCGGATCAAGTAGTTGAGCGATCCATCCACCTTTCGTCGCGGAAGCAGGAAAAGCGCAAGGCCGCGAACGCCGCTCGCGCCACCCTCGGGTCGGGCGGCCACGACGGCAAGGTCCGCGCCCGCATTGCTCGCGAAGTACTTCTCGCCGGTCAACAGCCACTTCCCCTCGGATCGGCGCGCGACGGTCTCCACATTCGCCCCCAGGTCGGACCCTCCACCGGCCTCCGTCATCCAGGTTGCCCCCTGCCAGACCGAATCATCTCGCCGCAGGAGGAAGGGCAGGAACTGCTCCCTGACAGACGACTCGGCGTACTTGAACAGAGGCACAGCCGTAGCGAGGGACACAATGTATGGACAATACAGCCCGGGATCGAAGAACGACGTCACGTACCCGATCTGATACGGACCGAGCAGCGACTCCTCGGCGAAGGCGCGCCAAACCGCTCCAGCCCGGTACCCTGTGCGCAGCATCTCCCAGTACTCAGGGGGATAGAGGATCTCGTCGACGCGGGCCCCGAATCGGTCGAACATGCGCAGCCAGGGTGTCCCTTGCCGGTCAATCGTCGCCGAGCTGACCTTCCCGGACCTTTGCCACCACGCTTCAAGATCACCGAGTTGCCGCTCCGCGGGCAGCGGCCCGAGGCGGTGCTTCAAGTAGCTTGTCGGTGAGCTGATGATCCCTGCATCCACAATCGCCTCCGCATCTCAAGAGGTGTCGCCGGGCGGACCCAACTCGCCCTCCCCGGCAGCCAAGTCGGTTCAAACGGGCAGCGAACGGCCTGCGCGCAACTGTCCACTCTCCTGGACCCGGCAATACCGGGCCTCGCGTCTGTGCCCGCTTGGCTTCCACGCCGCTCCGTGGGTCTTGCGATCCAGGGCAGCCCCTGCCTGACACGCTGCCGGGACGGAATGTGTCAACGGTTTTGAGACAACTTCCTCTGGAGTTTAGTGTCGCTCGAGCAAGTCCAGAGGTGGCGTGAGCACGGGCATCAGACCCGGGCGGGCAACACCCTCGGTCAGCGGATTGATCCAGACCACCACAGGGAGTTCGGGCGGTGTCGGGTGTCCACGGACGAAGCGTTCGGGATGAGCCTGGTAGGCCAGGCCCAAGACGTGTTGGCGCTGCTCGCGCAACTCCGGCGCCCAACCGTAGTGGACAGCTGCCGGCGTCATCAGCCCCAGGCCAAGGTGGCAATGCTCGAAGTTGTACCAGGGGAAGAAGTGCCGGCCCCAAACCCGGGCATCCACGAGACTGTCGAAGAAGTCGGGGTAGCTGGGGTGATACTTGGCGGTCTTGAACTGCGCCTCCGAGAACGGATTGTCGTTCGACGTTCGC